>JBDHHM010000028.1:0-15481 GCA_039589355.1 Gemmatimonadota bacterium
CGCTGGCGCGTCCCGAAGACGGGCCCGATGCTGACCGACGGGCTCGTATTCGCCGATGACGAACTGATACCGCACATCAAGGGCGACAAGTGCCTGCAACAGGTCGCGAACGTCGCCTGCCTCCCCGGCATCCAGGGTCCCTCCATCGCCATGCCCGACATCCACTGGGGCTACGGCTTCCCCATCGGTGGTGTCGCCGCCTTCGATCTGGATAAGGGCGTTATCTCGCCGGGCGGTGTGGGCTACGACATCAACTGCGGCGTGCGGCTGCTCCGCTCCGATATCACGGCCGACGAGCTGCGGCCGCGGCTAGCCAGGTTGATGGACCGCCTGTACCAGAGCGTGCCGTCCGGGGTGGGGGCGTCGCGCTCCGACCTCAAGCTCAGCCGGGCGCAGGTGACCCAGGTGTTGCAGAAGGGTGCGGCATGGGCGGTGGAGAGCGGCTATGGCTGGGGAGAGGACCTCGAGCGAATCGAGGCGGGCGGCGCGCTGGCCGGTGCCGACCCCGAGAACCTCTCGCAGCGCGCCCTCGAGCGCGGCCGCGCCCAGGTCGGCACGCTGGGCTCGGGCAACCACTTCATCGAGATCGGCTACGTCGGCGAAGTCTATGACGAGGCGGCGGCTGCGGCATTAGGCCTGTGGCAGGGAACGGTCACCGCCTTCATCCACTCGGGATCGCGTGGCCTGGGCTACCAGGTGTGCGACGACTATCTGAAAGTGATGTTGCGGGCCTCGGAGAAATACGGAATCGTGCTGCAGGACCGTCAACTGTGCTCGGCGCCGTTGAGTTCGGACGAGGCGAAGCGTTACCTGGGAGCGATGCGCGGTGCCGCGAACTATGCGTTCTGTAATCGACAGATGATGGGACACGGGGTGCGAGAGGTGTTCGAGGAGACGCTGGGCCAGAGCGCCGAGCGACTGGGACTGCGCCTCGTCTACGACGTCGCCCACAACATCGCCAAAGTCGAGACCCACACGGTGAACGGCCGCGAGAAGGAACTGTGTGTCCATCGCAAAGGTGCGACCCGCGCCTTTCCGCCGGGCCACCCGGAGGTACCGGAAGCGTACCGTGAAGTCGGTCAGCCGATCTTTATCCCGGGCGACATGGGGCGCTACAGTTACGTACTGGTGGGTACCGAGGGTGCGTACAAGGAAACGTTCGGCTCGACCTGTCACGGCGCCGGCCGGATGATGAGCAGGAAGCAGGCGAAACGGACGGCGAAGGGCCGGGCCATCGTGCGTGAGTTGGAGGACGCGGGAATCCTGATCCGGGCCGCCTCCCGCGCAACGGTGGACGAGGAGATCTCGGAAGCCTACAAAGATGTTAAGGATGTTGTGCAGGTGGTTCACCGGGCGGGCATCGGTAAGATGGTCGTACAGCTCAAACCGCTTGGGGTGCTGAAGGGGTAGCTGATGGCCGAAGTCAAGAGGGTACTGGCCGCGACCGACGGCAGCGAGCATGGGCTGAACGCGGTGGTGAGCGGCGCGGCCTGGGCGCGCCGTGCGGGCGCGAGCTTCGAGGTCGCCACCATCGTCGAGGTCCTGCTCCTACCGCCGGAGTACGCGCCGCCGGGCGTGGAGCCTGCGGAATACGAACTGGCGTTTGTGCGGGATGCTCGCGAGAAGGCCGAGAGACAGGCCGAGGAAGCCGGAGCCGCAGGTGCTCCGATACACGTGCGCGCCGGCCTGGCGCCGCAGCTCGTCAATCGGATCGCCGACGAGACGGAGGCAGACCTCATCGTCATAGGCGTCAGTCCCCAACCGGCCGGCGCCAGCCTCGTCGGTTCCACGGGTCGCCGCACGCTCTATCTCGCACAGCGGCCGGTGCTTCTGGCCAGCGAGGCGCGACGCGAGCCGCTCCGTCGGGTGCTCGCCGCGATCGACTTGTCGGAGATGTCCGGCTCCGTGCTGGAAGCTGCGTGGGCTCTGGCTAAGGCCGACGCTGCGGAACTCCGTGCCCTCTATGTTCTCGAGCCGCTTCCGTTGGTGCTGGTGAAGGCGGCGTCGATCGATGAGTCGGAACGGCTTCGTCACGGCCGCGAGCAGATGGAGAAAGTCCTGGAGGAGGCCGGTCTGCTCGGTGAGGAGTCGGTACACGCCCGGATGAGGGAAGGACGCTCGGGACACGAGATACTCGAAGAGGCGCAGGGTTGGGATGCCGATCTCGTCGCAGTCGGCACTCACGGGTTCGGCTTCTTCGATCGGCTGCTGCTGGGCAGCACGCCACTCTATATGCTGCGGCACGGGCAGCGGGCGACGCTCATCGTGCCGCGAGGTGAATCCGGCGATTAGCCCCCTGCGAGACGGGGGATAACATGCATGAGCTGCAGCGCGTGCTCGCGGCAACGGACGCCAGCGAGCACGGTCTGAGTGCGGTGGTGACCGGGGCCGCCTGTGCTCGCCGTTCCGGTGCGAGCCTGGATGTGGTCAGCGTGCTCGAGACGCGGCTCCTTCCGTTCGGGATCAAGGCCACCGACTATCACGAGAAGTTCGGCGAGGAACTGCACCGCGAGGTCGTCGCCCAGGCCGAGGAGGCCGGCGCGGCCGATGCGACCGTCCACGTGCGTGGCGGTCTGGCGGCTCCGCTGATCACCAAGATGGCGGAGGAGTTCGGCGCCGATTTGGTGGTGGTCGGGGCGCACCCGCGGCCGGCGGTGGCTCGCTTCCTCGTGGGCTCGACGGCCGAGCGCGTTATCCGCCTCGCCCACGTCCCGGTGCTCGGCGCAACGGGGAAGCGGCGTGAACCGTTCGAGCGTATCCTGGTCGCCGTTGACCTGTCGCGCCAATCGCGGCGCGTCCTGGAGATCGCGGCGGCGTTCGCGCAGGCGGACCAGGCCGAGGTCCGCGCGCTGTACGTACAGAACCGGCTGACGCCGATGCTGCTGGAAGCGGCGCTGTTCGATGAGCGCGAGCAACGTCACCACGCGCGCAGTCAGTTCGAGCTGATTCTCTCCGAGGTAAGCCTACCGTCCGAGTTGATGGTTAGCCACGAGATCCGCGAAGGGCACGCGGGACACGAGATCCTGCACGAAGCGCAGGAATGGGATGCCGACCTGATCGTGTTGGGGACGCACGGCTTCGGCTTCTTCAACCGGCTCCTGTTGGGTAGCACTTCGACCTACGTGCTGCGGCACGGGGACAGCGCGACGCTCATCGTGCCGCGGCCGGAAGACGCGGAATAGCTCTCCCTCTTCATCTGCATCTTCTGCGATGACGAAGAAGATGAAGAGGGAGATGCAGAGGGAGGTTAGGTCGCGCCGGATTCCTTGAGGAGCTGGTACAGCTGAACGTGCTCGACATCGAGGTCGTCCGTCCAGCGCCCGAGCACGAAGTCGGAGCCGATCTGGTAGATCCGCAGGTCGGCGGGGGTCTCCACCACCCCGAGCATCGCGCCCTCAGGGTCGAATACCGTCCAGCGAAGCTGCTCCGCGCCGGGAAGCTGATACTCTTGAACCCAGACGTGGCCCTCGGAGTCGACCAGGAGGTCTCGGTAGGCGGGCATGGTCTCGGGGAAGGGGACGTCGGCGAACAAGCTCTCCATGAAACGGCGCTCATCCTCGTCGTCGATCCCCTCGAGCTGGCCTTCGATGTAGCGCCGGATGTGCTCCGGTGTGATCTGCGTGGCGGTGTGGGTCTTCCTGATGAACCGCACTAGATCGCCTGTCCTCGAGTAGTAGGCGATCTCGTAGGAGGCGTTGGTGCCAAAGAAGAATCCGTCGCGCCATGAGGCTGTGTGCGCGGACCGTCCGAATGGGAGGGGCATGAGATCGATATGCTCGCCCAGAGCGGCCACGAAGAACTCGGCTCCCTCGTGACGGCCGACCGTGTTGGGTCCCTACTCAGCGCCCCTTGAGCTTGTACAGCTGAACGTGCTCGATATCCAGTTCGTCGGTCCAGCGACCTAGCACGAAGTCGGAGCCGATCTGGTAGACCTGGAACTTCGGCGGCGTTTCCACCACACCGAGCATTACGCCCTCCGGGTCGAACACGGTCCAGCGCGGCTGTTCATCTCCCGGCCGCCGATACTCTTCGACCCAGAGATTGCCTTGGGCGTCGACGACGAGGCGTTGGTATGCAGGCATCGTCTCGGGGAACGGCATGTCGGCATGCATCCGCTCCCAGAAGATCCGCGTGTTCTCGTCCTCCTCTTGGAAGTGTTCTCCTTTCCAGCGCTCGATGTCCTCTGCCGTGACGCTGACGTTTTGTTGTGTCTTGCGGATGAGCTGCTGTAGCTCGCCGCTGGCGTCGTAGCGGGCGACTTCGTAGGAATCGGAAGCGCCGAAGTAGAACGCGTCGGCGAAGGTGGCGGCGACCGGAGCGCGGCCGAAGGCTCTCGTGCTGGCTGCCATGGTCCCTTCCTCGGACTTCACGTACCACTCGGGCCCCGGGTACCAGCCGACGGAATCGAGCAGCTCGCCGGCGGGGTCGCATAGCAGGTAGAGGACCGAGTCGCGCCTGAGGCCGCCCTCGGTTTGCGGACTGAAGGCCATCGTTCGGGCGCGGATCAGCAACGAGCCGTCCGCAAACGGTGCCACCAGGCTGGGTGATGACTTCCCTCCCGTCAGGCTATGAAGCTGAAACGATCGCACGAATTCTCCGTCGGGATCGAAGAATGAGATCCGGTTATTGCGGAAGTCGTAGGTGAGCAGCGAATCGTCGGCGAGGCCCCAGACGTCGGCGAGCCCCTGGAATTCACCGGGGCCTCCGCCCTTCCGTCCGGTGGTCGCTATGAACCTTCCCTTACCGTCGTAGAACCTGAGCTCGTTGGAACCGGCATTGGCCACGACGATGCGGCCATCGCTCAACCGGTGGGCGTCGTAAACTTGATAGAGCTGGTAGTTCGGGTCGCCCTCGAGCTCGCCGATGGAGAGTGCCGGCTGCTCGGACAATTGCCAGCCCTTCCCCTCGGCCCACAGGGGGGCCGTGTTCTCGACGATCTGAATGCCCGCGCTGTCCCGCATCACCGCGCTGCTCGAGCCGGCGCCCTCACCACCGCAGGCGGTGAGCGTGACGAGGAAGGCGACGCATGCCGTGCCCGCGCCGAGATAGCGCCGCTGAGAGATTCGGGGTCGGTCCCGGTAGCTGTTCATGATGTAACCTACTCCTTCAGCAGCTCGTATGTCCGGACGTGGTCGACGTCGAACTCGTCGCGCCAGCGCCCCAGCATGAAGCCTGAGCCGATCTGCGAAATTCGAAACCGCGGCGGCGTCTCGACCACTCCCAGCATTGTGCCGTGACGGTCGAAGACGGTCCAGCGTGGCTGTTCGTCGGCGGGTCGCCGGTATTCGGATACCCAGAGGTTGCCCTCCGCGTCGGTGATGAACTCTCCGTAGGCGGGCATGACATCGGGCCACGGCATGCGCGCGTAAATTCGCTCACGGATCTGCCGTCTCCGTTCGTCGCGCGCCCTGGCGAGGCTCTGTTGCTTAAAGAGCTCGATGTCCTCCGGCGTGACCTCCAGATAACTCCGATTCAACCGAATTATACGCTGCAGCGTTCCATCTGTCGCGTAGTAGCCGATCTCATAGGAGTCGGAGCTACCGTAGAAGTAACCTGCGCCATGGACAGTTGCCTGCGAGAAGTGGCCGAAGGGCACGCCGCCACCCAGCCAGCCATCGCTCTCCTGGATAGAATAGGACTCGGCACCGGGATAGAGGCCCAAGGTGTCGAGCAGGGCTCCCTCCATGTCGCAGCGGACGTAGAGAGTGGTGTCTCGACGCAGACCGGGCTCCCGCTCGCCGACGAAAAACTGCTCGAGAGCCACCAGCAGCGAGCCGTCCGGGAAGGGTGCGACCAGGGTCGGGAAGCCACCGACCTGGTCGATGAAGTGGAGATCGAAGGACCGGACGAAGCGACCGTCCGAATCGAAGACCGAGATTCGCCGCAACCGGTAGTCGTAGGCGATTATCGAGTCGGCGGCCAAACGCTCGATCCAGAGAATGTCCTGAAACTCCCCTGGGCCGCTGCCCTTGCGGCCGCTCGAGGAGAGGAAGCTGCCCGATGCGTCGTAGAAGCGCAGCTCGCTGGTGCCGGCGTTCGCCACGACGATGCGGCCGTCACTCAGCTCGAGCGCGCCGGCGACGTTGAAGAGCTGGTACTCGTCGCCACCCTCGACGACCCCAATATCCAGAGTTGGCGACTCGGCGAGCCTCCAGCCGCCCCCGTCCGGCCACCGGGACCCCGAGTTCTCGACGATCTCGACGCCGGCGCTGTCCCTCACCTCGGGGCCGGAGTAGCTCGGCGAGCCCATGTCGCAGGCGGTCGGCGCGAGGGTCAAGAGAATGACCAGCGCTGGTCTGATCGTACCGTCGGTCATAGTGCCTCGGAGGTTCCACTGTCGGCGGGAGCTAGCGCACTTACATCTCTACCCATGATAGACGCGCGAGAAGGCTGAAGCGACTACCCCTGTCGACTCTGGCCAACGCGCCGGGCGAGCGGCAGCTTGGGCCGGTAACCACAGCGGCCGTGTAAACGCCGTGCCTGTAGGCGACGTCACAGGTACGGGCAAAGGCTACCGGGAGCACCCTTGAGCGAGCCGACGAGGATAGATGAGAGCGTATCCGCCCTGGTCAGGGGCGCGCAGGCCGGAGATGAAGCCGCCTTCGAGCGGTTGGTGCAGCACCACTACGGTCAGATCACCCGCTGGGCGCTGGCGCGGACGGGCGATCTGGACGACGCCGAAGAAGTCACGCAGGAGGTGCTGGTGAGGCTTCACAGGCGCCTCTCGAGCTTCGACGGGCGCTCGCAGTTCACGACCTGGCTGTATCAGGTCACGCGCAGCGCCGCCGCCGACCTGCACCGGAAGTCGGCACGGCGTGACCGACTGGCGCTGAAGCTCAAGCGGGAGCCGGCTCCCGCTTCACACGATCCGCGAGAGGAACACGACGCGGCGGATGAGAGGCGAGCGAGTGGTTTGGTGAGGACGTTTTTGGAGGAGCTGTCGGAGCGGCAGCGCGAGATCTTCGACCTCTGTGACCTGCAGGGGTTCGGGCCGGTCGAGGTGAGCGCGATGCTGAAGATGGAGCCGGTCACGGTGCGCTCGCACCTGTTCAGAGCACGGAAGGCGATTCGCAAGAAGATCCTCGAGAGGCATCCGGAATTGGTGGAAGGCTATGACGATTGAATGCAAGACCGCGCTCGAGCGGCTACTGGAAGCCGATCCGGCTGAGCTGAGCGGGCACGGCGACTCGGAGTTGGTGGTCCACCTGCGGGAGTGCGAGCGCTGCACCGCCGTCGCGGCGCGGCTGCTCGACGGCCAGGAGGAATTGGCGGGCGCGCTGAGCGAGCTGGGTCCACGTACCAGGGTGGAAGAGGCACTGAGCGGCGCGCGGGCGCGAAGGAGGCGGGTCGCGCGGCGACGTAACGCCTGGCGTGTGGCGGCGCCGCTGGCGGCCGCGGCGGCGGTTACCGCGGTGTTCCTGGTCGGCTCGCCGAATGGGCGGATGCCGGGGGAGATCGTTCCTGGTCCGGCGCCGCGTATCGAGCCGGTTGTAGAGATGGCTGTGGCCCAGAACGTCATGGTGTTCGAGACGGAAGATCAGTCAGCAAGGGTCATTTGGTTCTACTAGTGGAGGCTAGTCAGATGAGAAAGACGATGGCGATGGGGATGGCGATGGCGATGGGGATGGTGATGGCGATGGGCGCCGGAAGTTGCATGAGCGATGAGTACGGCCACCTGGATGTGCGGACGATTCAACTCGAGTACATTGGCCCGAGCGCAGCGATCCGCATCATCGATCCCTACGTGTTCGCCGACCGTGGCGGGATGATCAGCGCCGATGAACAGACGCGGACGATCACCGTGCGCGAGACCCCGGACATGTTGGCGAGGATCGAGCAGGTTCTCGACACGTACGATCAGCCGGCGCCGAGCGTCAAACTTCATTTCCGCATCATCGAAGCCAATGGGAACGGAGAATCGGATCCGGCGCTCCAGGACATCGCGGATGCGCTGCCGGCCGACGTGTTCCGGTTCAGAAACTACCGGCAGATTGCGGAAGCCGTGATGATGGGGCTCGAGTGGAGTTCCATCCGCCAGCGCGCGGCGGGTGTCGGTGGAGAGTTCTTGGTAGAGGGAAATATCGGAGAGGTCCGCATGGCCGAAGGTGGTGGCACCGTACAGCTGGAGGTGCAGCTCCTCTGGGATAATTTCGGCACCGTGTTCGAGACTCACGTCAACGCCAGGGAGGGTCAGCTGCTCATCCTGGGCTCCGCACAGCCGGCAGCCGATCGCGGTGCACTGATCCTGGCGGTTCAGGTGGAGCTGATCAGGCCCTAGAGGAGGAGGCGGGCGCCCTGCGCGAAGAGGAAGCAGACGCTGAACGCTATGGCTAGCGGCATCAGCGCACCGATCGTCGTCCACTTGGCGCTCCCGGTCTCTTTATAGATGGTCCAGATGGTGGTAGAGCACGGATTGTGGAGCAGCGAGAACAGCATCAAGCTGACCGCGGTGAGCAGGGTCCAGCCCTGCTCACCGACTAGTAGAGCCTGGAGCTCGGTGAGGCTGTCGATCTCGATCATCATGCCGGCGCCGGTATACGTCATCAGGATGGTCGGCACGACGATCTCGTTTGCCGGGATCGCGATGATGTAGGCGAGCAGGATGACGCCATCGAGACCGATGGCCCGCCCGAGCGGATCGAGAAACCCCGAGGCCGAAGCCGCCAGCGAATCACCGCCCACGAACACGTTACTCAACAGCCAGATCGCACCGCCGGCCGGCGCCGCCATGATAACCGCGCGATACAGCACGAAGAGCGTGCGGTCGATGAGCGACGTATAGACGATCTGCCCGATGTTCGGTCGCCGATACGGTGGTAGCTCGAGCGTGAAGCTCGACGCTTCGCCTTTGAGGACGGTGCGCGACAGCAACCACGACACGAGCAGCGTGAAGATCACGCCTACGACCACGACCGCCAGCACGGAGCCCGCCGCGGCGAACGTAGACACCGACGGCGGAAAGGCGGCCGACACGAAGACGATGCCCAGCAGGATCAGCGTCGGGAAGCGGCCGTTACACGGAACGAAGTTGTTGGTGAGAATCGCGATCAACCGCTCGCGCGGCGAGTCGATGACCCGGCAGGCGATCACGCCGGCGGCGTTGCAGCCGAACCCCATGCTCATCGTCAGCGCCTGCTTGCCGTGCGCGCCCACCCGCTTGAACAGTGGGTCCATGTTGAAGGCGGCGCGCGGCAAGTAGCCGAGGTTCTCCAGGATAGTGAAGAGCGGGAAAAAGATGGCCATCGGCGGCAGCATGACCGCGATTACCCAGGCGAGGCCGCGGTAGACGCCGTGCCAGAGGAATCCGGTCAGCCACCAGGGCGTGCCCAGCGAGTCGAAGAGCGCGACCGCGAGGTCCCCGAGCTTGAAGAGCACGGTCGCGATGGCCTGCGACGGGTAGTTGGCGCCGACGATGGTGATCCAGAAGACCGCAGCCAGGCCCAGGAGCATGATCGGGATGCCCCAAATCCGTGACGTCAGGATTCGGTCGAGCTTCGCATCCCACGTGGGCTCCGCCCGTATCCCTTTGCGTACCGCGGCTGTCGCGATCGCGCTGGCGTCCTCGTAGATCGCGCCCACGATCGCGTCACGGAAGGAGACGTCTAAACCGCGCCGCAGTCGCTCGG
This sequence comes from Gemmatimonadota bacterium, assembly GCA_039589355.1. GTDB lineage: Bacteria > Gemmatimonadota > Gemmatimonadetes > Palauibacterales > KS3-K002. The sequence goes on from JBDHHM010000028.1 coordinate 9,627, forward strand.
CGCTCTCGAGGATTTCCCCGGCGGTCGGCGGCGCGGTCGTCGCCATCGCTAGTCTGTCCCGCCCGCGCCGGCGGGCTGCATCTCGTCGGCCTCGACGAGTTCACGCAGCTCGCCGCTCGCGATGGCCTTCTCGACCCGCTTGTCGCCTTCCAGCAGCCGCATGGCCACCCAGCGGGCGTTTGGCAGCCCGGGGTACGTTGCCTCGACCATCCTTGCCAGCTCATCGACCGAGCCGGCCGCCTCGCCGTAGCCGCCTATTCTGTGCGGTCGCGTTTCGATCGCACCGCCGGCGATGCCCGCCACCGCCTCGATTAGCTCCGGGATCCCGTGGCCGGTGCGGGCTGCCGTCGGGACCACCGGTATGCCCAGGTCGTGCTCCAGGCGCTCATGGTCGACTTCGATACCTTTGCGCTCCGCCTCGTCCATCAGATTGAGGCAGAGGACCGCCCTGTCGGTGATCTCGAGGATCTGAAGCGTCAGGTTGAGATTCCGCTCCAGCACCGTCGCATCGACGACGATGATCGTGCAGTCGGGCCGCCCGAACAGGATGAAGTCCCGGGCGATCTCCTCGTCGGTGGAAGCGCTGAGTAACGAGTATGTCCCGGGCAGGTCGACCAGCTTGAACTTATTCGCACCGTACTCGAAGCCGCCTTCGGCACGGGCCACCGTTTTGCCGGGCCAGTTGCCCACGTGTTGCTTGAGACCGGTGAGGGTGTTGAACACCGTGCTCTTGCCGGTATTCGGGTTCCCGGCGAGCGCGACCACGTAGTCCCGATCGGCGGTGTCGATCCCCAGCCGGCGCAGTCGCGCGTATGCGGGAACGCCCGGCTCGACTACGGGGAGTGCCCGCCTGCGGATCGAGCGTGGTCGCTTGGTGGTCACGACACCGCCTCGATCTCGATCTCATCCCCCTGCTCCTTGCGCAGGGCGATCAGCGCTCCGCGTACCCGATACGCCGTCGGCTCGCCCATTGGGCCGGGGAACGAGCATTCCACGACGGTGCCCGGCGTCAGCCCGAGGTCGAGCAGTCGCCTGCGACTCAAACCCTCGCAGCGCAGCGCGATGATGCGGCCGGACTGGCCCGGATCGAGGGACGACAGTTTCTGCGGTGGCTGAACCGGATGGGGCAGGCCGGTGACGAACACGTTGCTCGCGAACACCGGCGCCAACTCGCGCTCCCGTTCTCCGTCCCAGACCACCAACCGCTCCTTGCTGATTCGGCGAACCTCGATCTGCATGCCCAGCGCGAAGCCGGCGGCCACGATCCCGGCCAGCGCCTCCGGCGGTTCGTCCTCCAGGTGGACGACCCGCGCCGGCCGGCCAACCGGCCAATCGGTGAGCGCAGTCGACTCGACGCTCTCCAGCGCCCCACTGCTTGTCGGGATCGGATCGCCGTGAGGGTCCTGTTGTGGATAGCCGAGCTGGGCCTCCAGCTCGTCGACCTCCTCGGCGCTCACCGTATGCTCGCGCCGATCAGCCGTGGCGTGGACCTCCTCCAGGGGCACGCGCAGCTCGTCCGCCAGGTAACGCTCCAGTAGTCGATGGGCACGGATCACCCGCAACGCCGTCCTGTGACCGGTCGGCGACAGCAATAGCCCGGGGCCCGTCGACTGGACCAGACCGCCCTCCTCCATCTCGGAGATCAGCTCCAGCGCCTGCCTCACACTCACGCTCAGCTTCCCGGCCAGCGATTCCGGTGTCGCCAGCGTGCCCCGCTGCTCGCGGGCGTGGATGTGCTTCAGAGCGTCCTCGATCCGCACCCGCTCCGCCAGCCGGCGGGCCCGCCGCCAGCGGTCGAGAAGTCCGCGGCGCGGCCAGAAGAGCGCCAGTGCCAGGGCACCGGCAGCGATCGCCAGTAGAGCGAACCAGGAAGCGGCGTTCATTTTTAGTCCTGCCTAATAGTGATCTTTAGGCTACCCTAAACCTCAAATCTAGCTCGGCATGGCAGCTCGGTCAACCGCGGCGGATTCTTGAAGGCCGGCGGGCTCAGAAAGCTGAGATTGGGTGGTAAGCGGTTGCATCGGCGGTGTTGGGCGGTCCCGATAAATCTTTTTGCCGCAACGACTTGGCGAGCAAACTGCGCGGGATGTCGGGCTGGCACCTGCCTTGCCGGGCCTGGGGGCAGGCAGCCTGGAGGTCAGCCATGCACAGAGAGTCGCTGATATTGCTAGTCCTGATCGTCGCCTGTGAGGGTGCGACGGAGCCTGGGAGCGTGCAGGTGCGGCTGGACACGGAGTTCCAGCTCGCGCTGGGCCAGGTGGCAGAGCTGGAGGGAGCGGAGCTGCGGATCGAGTTGCCGTGCCCGAGGATTCGCGATGCCCGCCCTACGCTTTCTGTTTCTGGGCAGGCGACGCGTTGGTCGAGTTGGAGGTTTGGGAGGCGGGGACGCCGGAGTGGCGGCGGCGGGATTTGGCGCTGCACACCAACCCGAGCATTGGGCCGGCGCAGGCAGCGTACGACATTTACGCTTTGCAGTTGTTGGAGCTGGAGCCCGGCTTCGGTTCGCCGGCGAATCCGCCCTATGTGGTCACGCTGCGGATCGTCGAACTGAGCGTACAGCGTGAGGCGTTAGGGCTGGACCGGTAAGCGGGCTGCCAGGAGGCTGGCCTCGGACGGAACCGCCAGATAGACCCTGCCCCTGCCGGGATCGACTGCGATCTCATCGGCACCGTAGACGTTGGGAAAGATGAGGCGCCGGCGGAGAGCGCCGTCGTCGCCGACCACGAGCACGACGCTGGGATCCTCGTCGGGCACGTTGAGCAGCAGCCAGATCTCGTCGTGGACGCGTGCGGCGTCGGCGACGTAGGTCAGCACCACAAACCCGGGGCCTTCGATCTCACGATTGCGCTGGAAGAAACGCTGCTTGATGGGTGCCAGCTCGGGTGCCTCGAGTGGCAGCGACCAGAGCAAACTCCCCGTAGCGTCGAACCGCTGCACGACGCCTTCAGCGTTGAGGATGAGCCAGAGCGAGCCGTCGTCGTCGATGGCGGGCAGGGTCCAGTTGCGCAGCTGTGCCGGCACCTCGCCGTCCATGATCGCGGCCCGGATAGCAGTCATGTCCCACAGCTCGTGGGGCGGCGCGACCGTGGTCCCGAACTGCCCGGCGGCCTGGCCGTCGGGGTCGAAGCTCAAGGCGAGTATCTCCTGACGGAACCCTTGGGTCGAAACGGCCATGCGGCCGTTGCCGGACAGGGTGACGCCGCCGATGTACTCGGCGGGGATTGGGTAGCTGCGCACGTAACCGCCGTCCGGGGTCAAGACCTGCACGCGCCCGTTGCCGCTGTCGACGACCCGGATAGAATCGGCGCCGACGGCGAGTGCGGTGGGGCCGTTGAATTCGGCGGGGCCGCTGCCTTCGCCCCCGAAGCTCGCCGGCGTCTCCGCGGCCACCGTGATCACCAGCACGCTGGCGAGCTGGTAGTCGAGGACATAGACGCGGCCGGCTGCGTCTACCGCGACGTCGTTGGGCGATGCGAGGAGCTCGCTGTCGAGCGATACCAGCGTGTCGACCTCGGATAGGACGACCTCGCTGAAGGGCACGACATCTGTCGTCTCGCAGGCCGTCACAATGATCACAGCCAGGGCAAGCAGTGCGGTAGCCTGGTCCCCCTTCCGTGCGGACGTTCTTGTCGTTGGAGCTTTGTCGCGGAGCATGCACATGCTTTCGCTGGGAGTCGCTTATCGGTTTGAGCGAATCTCCTGCAGCCGGCGCTGGGCCTCCTGCACTCGCGGCTGGAGCTCGGGGTCGGCATCATTCCACAGCTCCACGAACATCGCGTAGTACTTGGCGGCGTTCTCGAGGTCGCCCCTGTCGTCATACAGCTGGCCGAGGCGTTCGAGCGTGTGGGGTCGCTTGAACGGGTCCTCGAAGATTCGCTGCGCCCACGGCGTGTTCAGGTAGCGCTCGAAGTATGCGATGGCAGAGTCCGCCTCACCCGCGCGGTCGTAGACGAGCGCGAGTTCGGAGATGGGGCAGAGGAGACACGCCTCCAGAGGGTACTTCTCCGCGATTCGGAATTCCGCTACGGCCTCGGAAAGCCGCCCCTGGGCCACAGCCACGACACCGCGAGTCAGCGGCAACTCCCAACGGTTCGCACCGCGGAGCTCCGGGGGAACCCTCGTCTCGTACTCGTCGACGAGCGCTTCCGCGCGCTGCGGGTGTCCGGCCCGGGCCAAGAACCTCGCTAGCTCGAGCCCTGGTCGGTCCAGCGGATCCCTCTGCGACGGAGGGTAGCGCGTCAGTACCCGCTCGACTTCCCGGATGCCACGCTCGGGCTCGCGCCGCGACCAGATCGAGATCTCGGCCAACCGGATCGCATCGCCGTAGAGCTGGCCCCACAGACCCAGCCGGCCGGCAATATCCTCGAACGCTTGGCCGTGTGCTTCCGCTTCGGCGAGACGGCCCCGAACCCCATCGACCCACGTCTGGAACCGCAGCGAGCCCACTCGGGCATTGACGTTGTCGGGGAACTCTTCGATGAGCGCCCGCACCACCGAGTCGGCCCGCTCGTAGTCGCCCAAGGTCGTGAACCCGCCGGCCCTCCACCCCCGCGCCAGGACGTTCTCGGGGAAGCGCGCGATGGCCTCGTCTGTCGTGGCCCACGCATCCTCGGTTCTTCCTAGGTCCAACTGGTAGATGGAGAGGCTCAGGTAGTTGTCGATGGACGGTGCGATCTCGATCGCCCTTCGCAACAGCTCGATAGCCGTGGCGCGATCTCCTTGCCGGGCCAACAAGACGGCGAGATCGTTGAGGGAGCGTGCATCGTCCGGCCAGGTCTCGAGGAGGTTGCGGTAGGCTCGGATGGCAGCGTCGAGATCTCCCGTCAGGTCCGCGTGGTACGATCCCTCGACCTGGAATCGCTCCCGTTCCACCAGGCGGTCCCTGTATTCGTACGCCTTGGTCAGTGCCTCGACCGACCGTGCCCGCCCAATTCGGCCCTCCACTCCGAGCCTGCGGTACGCCATCGCGAACGTGGTGTCGAGGGCGATCGCCTCTTCGTAAAGCTCAGCGGCCCGTACCCAGTCTCCGTCTCGCTCCACCGCCCGAACCCCCTGGGTGTAGCGGCGGAGAGCATCGAGCGAAGCCGTGGAGACGCTCGCCAGCGGCTCGCCGCCGCGAATCGAACGCAACGACTCGCCGATCCGCTCGCGCACCCTGCGCGACAGCCGTTCGACGGTTGGGATGAGCGCCGCGGAATCCCCTGCCGTTTCCCTTACGGCCAGGAGAGTCTCACCGTCCAGCGCCGCCACGAGTTGGGCTGTGATCACGTAGCCGCCGCCCAGCGACCGGACCTCGCCGCCGAGCACGGCTTTGAACCCTTCACGGATGGCGACCTCGCGAGCCAGGGTATAATCGAGTGGGGTGGAGCGGGCGCGCTCCATTCGATGCAGGACTTCGGCGATCTGGTCCGGCTCCGCAACGGCGATGGTAGGTGATTGCAGCAGGTCGATGCGTAGCAGCTGCGTGACGTCGTCGCCGAGCAGCGAGTCGGGTGTGAGGTTCTCGAAATCGGCCAGGACGACGACTTCGCGCTCCGTGATCACGCCCCGGGAAACGAGCGTCGCCGCCGGCCCAATACCCAGAGTACGGGATGTTACGTAGCCCGTAGTCCCGACTCCCAAGAGAGCGAACGCCGCCGCCACAGCCGCCAGGGCGTTGCGCCAGGTGAAGAGCCTGCGGACCGCGCCGATGTCCCAGGCCACGGCCTCGTGGGTCGTAGCGGAGCTCTCCTCCGCCACTCTCGGAGGCACCTCTCCCTCGTCATCGAGTGAGTCCGGATCGGTCTTGGCTTGGCCCCCCGCCTCCGGCGACCCGATGCCTTCCTGGACGAATGCCGTGGCCAGCACGACCGGAA
>JBDHHM010000029.1:0-13270 GCA_039589355.1 Gemmatimonadota bacterium
TCGAGGGCGGCGCTGACCTTGCGGATCGCCTTCTTCACGGCTTCGCCGTAGTACGAGGCCGCCTCCTTCGCGTCCTCCTTGTAGGCGCGCGGCTCGTCGCTGCGGCGAACGTACTCGCCTCTGATAATCCGGTCGTAGTGGCCCTCGCGGACCCAGCGCCGCAGCTCGCCGACCCGCAGGACGTGGAAGGGGTGGGTGGAGCCCAGCAGGTTCATCACCTTGAAGACCGCGTCCGCCAGGCTCTCGTCGTCCTCGTAGGCTTCCGCCTGACGCAGGAACTCGCTCAGGTCGAGGTCCTCGCCGTGGTGCGGACTGCCCCCGGCGAGCTTCATCAGCGCGCTCATCGACGCTTCCGGGTTCTGTGTACCCAGGAGGCCGGCCCGATCCGACGACAGCTCGCTCTTCCGGACCCACTCGGCCATGGCCAGGATGACCGCTCCGATCGCGAGGCCCGCGATCGGAAGCTGCCGCTGCGCCAGCAGCAGGAGCAGCGTGAACACGGTCCGGTAGAGGACGTGGTCGCTGGCTATGTGGCCCACTTCATGGGCCAGAACGGTCTCCAGCTCCTCGCGATCGAGGACGTCGAGCGCGGCGCTATTAATGAGCACGAACGGCTCGTCAACGCCCAGAGCGCCCGCGTTAACGAACGGGGTCTGCGAGATGTACAATTCGGGCTCCCACCCGAGATCGAGGGTGTCGAGCACTCCCACGTGCAGGTCGTAGACCCACCCGTACTGCTTGGGAGTTACCCGGACCGCGCTCGCCTGGAAGAACAGGCGCATCCCCCGCTCGCCGAAGAGGCCGACGATCTTGCGAACGACCTCGGAAAACCCGGGGATGGCGTTCAGGCTGCGGAGGGCCGCCCGGTCCGCCGGGTGCTCCCAGGACCGGGAGGAGATGTCGGTCAGCTTGACGCGACCGGTCGGTGCTGGCGTGCTGGATTTCTCGTTCATGTCACCAATCTCGTAAACGCTTGGCGGGGCGTCAAATCCGGGCTCCGGCTGGGCCCCCACACTGGCCGTTGCCAACCCGGGGCCTGGGCCACATATTACAGTTCCCCAGGCCCTAACCCGATAATCCAGGCTGTACCACCGTACGTGTCTCGGACCGGCTGGGATTCGTCCGTTCGGGTTGGTTCCACCTGGGGTTGTGGGAGAAGTAACACGTACATCTCGAGGGCGAGCCGAGCACGGCAGCCCCCGACGGGTCGTTCAGAAGGCAAATCTTCGTCACGAGTTTCTAGCCAGAAGGAGGAGCGATGGTGAATCGGCATGTGCGGTTGGCGACCACCGCAGTTGTCGGCTTGTTCGCTCTCGGGCTGAGCGGCTGTGCTGCGGGCGTATCGCAGGAGGATCTGGACGCCCAGCTCGCTCAGGTCCGTGAGGAGTACCGGGCGAGCGATGATCAGCTCTCAGGCCGAATCGACCAGATGGAGCGGCGCGTGAGCAGTCTCGAGACCGAGCTGCAGGCACTGCGCAACGACTTCAACGTCACCATGGAGAAGGCGCAGGGGATGATGAAGTTCAACGTCCCGGTGCACTTCGACTTCAACGTGGCCGACCTCCGCGAGCTCGACAAGCCGGTGCTCGATCGCTTCGCCGAGGTCGTCGGACAGTTCTATGCGGACGCTCTGGTCACGGTCGAGGGATTCGCGGATCCGGCGGGCAGCGAGGCCTACAACACCCGTCTGGGCCAGCGCCGAGCGGACTCCGTGAAGGGGTACCTGACGACGGCTGGAGGTATGCAGCCCGACCAGGTGCGAGCGGTCAGCTACGGCGAGGCGGCTAACCGTCAGGTCATCCCCGGTGCTCACGGCCCCGGCGTGACCGGGATCGAGAACCGCCGGGTGGCGCTCGTGATCGACTACGGCGGCATGGTCCGCGGCGCGGGCAACTAAGCCGAAGTCTCTCGAACGCAAAATGGCTGAGGCGCCCTGCGGCCTTCGGGCCGGGGGCGCCTTTGTATTCTGTAGCGGCGTAGATTGGAGCCTGTGGACAAGGAACTAGCCAGCCTGCTCGAGGGAGCCGGCGATCTGGGCGACTGGGAGGCGGAGTACCGCGCCTTTGGCGAGAGTTGCGCCCTGACGCTCCGAGCGGACCGCTGCACGGTGCTCGTGTCCGGCGAGCGGCGGGCCGAGATGCTGAACGGCTTGGTCACCAATCAGGTGACCGAGCTGGAGGATGCTGGCCGCCACGCCTTCGTACTGAACCGTAAGGGCAGGGTGCTCACCGACCTGCGGGTTTTGCCAAGGGCCGCTGATCTCCTCCTCGACGTCCCCCGGCCCGGCTCCCAGAGCCTGCTGGCGACGTTCAAGAAGTACCTGCCGCCGATCTTCGCCGTCTTCGAGGACGCAAGCGAGTCGCTGGGGCAGGTCGGGTTGTACGGACCGCAGGCGGTGGAAGTCTTAGCCGCCTTTGGCTTCCAGGCCCCGGACGAGCATCTGGGCGTCAGGGAGATCGAGGTGGCCGACGCTCCGGCGCTGGTGATCCGCAACCGCCGCCTGGCGCCCGACGGCGTCGAGCTCGTTGCTCCGCGAGAGGCGCTGGCCGACCTGATCGACCGGCTGCTGCCCGTCGTCCGTGAGCACGGCGGCCGGGCCGCAGGGTCGCGGGCTCTGGAGGTCGCACGGGTCGAGTATGGGATCCCCGTGTACGGCGTCGACGTGAGCGAGGAGAACCTGACCCGGGAGACTGGGCTCGAGGCGGAGGCGGTCTCCTTCGACAAAGGTTGCTACCTGGGGCAGGAGATCGTCGCGCGGGTCCATTTCCGGGGTCACGTGAAGCGCATGCTGAGGACCCTGCAGTTCTACCGCTCGGCTGCGCCGTCCGAGCCGCCGGAAAACTGGGGCGAGCTGCCCTCAGCAGGTGCCGTTCTGCGTCACCGAGACCGCGAGGTGGGAACCGTGACCTCAGCCGTCCGCTCACCGCGCTTTGGCCCCATCGGGCTCGGCTATGTCACAACGGATATCGCCCTCTCGAAGGCCCTGCTGGAGATGACCTGGTCCGACGCAGGGCGCGAGGGGGTTGCCGTTCTGCACGGGCCGCCTCTGCAGCCGTTCGGCCGCGGTACCGTTTGAAGTCGCTAGGGGCCGTCGTTAGATTTGCGCGCTGCCATAAGGCCGAGCTACGGCGAGCGGTGGCGCGTCGAACCAATCATAGGATATGGAGATGGCGGCAGTCGCAGCGCGGCAGGCCGGAGAGAGCGATCGGGTGAGCGAGAAGCAGGCGACCACCTACCTCGTGGCGATTCGCGAAGGTCTCTGGGAAGAGATGGAGGCCGACGAGTCGGTGTTCCTTATCGGCGAGGACCTGGGTCGCTACGGCGGCGCCTTCAAGCTCACCGACGGCTTCCTGGCACACTTCGGCTCCGATCGCGTTATCGACACGCCGATCAGCGAGGCGGCCGTCGTCGGCGCGGCACTGGGCGCCGCCTACATGGGTTTCAGGCCGGTGATCGAGATGCAGTTCATCGACTTCATCGCGCCGGCCTTCGGCATGCTGGTAAATTTCGCCGCCAAGCTGCGTTACCGAACAGGTGAGAGCGCTCCCATAGTCGTTCGTGGCCCGTGCGGCGGCGGTGGCCGGGCCGGCCCGTTTCATTCGCAGAACGTAGAGTCGTATTTTCTCAATGTGGCAGGCCTCAAGATGGTCGCGCCGGCAACCGCCCACGACGCCAAAGGCCTGATCAGGGCGGCGATCCGCGACCCCGATCCCGTTCTGTTCTTCGAGCACAAGTTCCTCTACCGCAGGGTCAAGGAAGTGCTGCCCGAGGAAGAATACACGGTTCCTATCGGGGTGGCGCGGGTCGCGCGGCAAGGGGACGAACTAACGATCCTGACGTACGGCGCCATGGTGCAAACGTCGCTGGCCGCCGCGGCCGAGATCGCCGGAACGGACGGCGCCGAGATCGAAGTGATCGACCTGCGGACGCTCAACCCGATGGACGACCAGGCAATCACTGCTTCGGTTCGAAAGACACACCGTTGCCTGGTAGTGCACGAGGCTTCGCGGACCGGCGGTATCGCCGGCGAGATCGCGGCACGCGTGAACGAGTTCTGTTTCGAGTGGCTGGACGCGCCGGTGCGGCGCGTCACGGCGCCTGACACCCCCGTGCCGCTCAGCCCGCCGCTCGAGGACTACTACTTGGTGCAGGTGGAGGACGTGGTGAGGGCGTCACGCTGGATGCTCGACTATTAGAGAGGCTGTGTAATGGCTAGAGTCGATGTCATCATGCCCCAGATGGGCGAGTCGATCGCCGAGGGGACCATTACGAAATGGCTCAAGAACGTGGGCGACGAAGTCAAGCGCGACGAGTCGATCCTCGAGATCTCCACCGATAAGGTCGATGCCGACATACCGGCGCCGACTTCGGGCATCCTGGTCGAGATTCTCGCGATCGAGAGCCAGACGGTAGAAATCGGCACCACGATCGCCAGGATCGAGACCGAGGCGGCGGACGCCGTTGCGGAGCCGGAGGCCGAGCTGCTCCCCGCTCCCAAACGGGCGGCCGAGCCAGCCGGCGCTGCTCTCGTCGCCGAAGCCAGGCCGGCGGCCCTACAAAAGGGCGACGGGGCGCCCGGCGAAGAGAGCCGCGAGGCGCGCTTGCGGGTACGCTCGACCCCGGTGGTCCGGCGCATCGCGGCCGAGCACGGGATCGACGTCTCATCCCTCAGCGGTACGGGTATCGGCGGGCGGGTCACCAAGAAAGACATCCTGGCCTTCATCGAGGGGCGTGGCGCGGCACGCCTCGCTATGCCCGCGGGGGGGCCGGGCGTTTTGCACGTGCCGATCCACGGCGAGACTCTCCAGATCAAGATCCCGGACGTCATCATCAAGCAGAGCGACCGGGTCGAGGAGATGGACATCATGCGGCAGCGGATCATGGAGCACATGCTCATGAGCCGCCGCATCAGCGCACATGTAAGCTCTATCCACGAGATCGGCTTCGAGCACGTCGCCCGGCTGCGCGGCAGACTGAAGCCGCGCTTCGAGCTCGAGGGAGTCAAGCTCACCTATCTACCCTTCATCGTTAAGGCTGTAGTCGAGGCGCTAAAGGCGTATCCAGTCCTCAACGCATCGGTCGTAGGCAAGAAGATCGTCTACCACGGCGCCTACAACATTGGGATGGCCGTAGCGATGGACGAAGGCGCCGGTCTGATCGTGCCCGTCATCAAGGGCGCCGACGAACTCAGCCTGCTGGGAATCGCTAGACGCACGTTCGAACTGGCGGAGCGGGCACGCACGCGTCAGCTCGATCCCGATGACGTGCAGGGCGGCACCTTCACGATCACGAATCCGGGAGTGTTCGGGTCGCTATTCGGGACACCGATCATCAACCAGCCGCAGGTCGCGATACTCGGTATCGGCAAGATCGAGAAGCGACCCGTGGTGATCGATGACATGATCGCCATACGGCACCGTTCCTACTTCGGGCTAAGCTTTGATCACCGGGTCGTCGACGGCGCCATGGCCGACTTCTTCATGGCCAAGGTGAAAGAGGTGCTGGAGGCGTTCCCAGAAGATGCGTAGAGAATCCGGTAAGCGGTAGCCGGTGTGTCGGTAGCCGGTAATTGTCAAATGTGAACTGTGCACTTGGAACTAACCGGCTACCGACCACCGACCACCGACCACCGACCACCGACCACCGAACACCATGCCTCATCTCCGCCTACGTGACCTGCGATCCGGCTCGCTGCACGAGTTCGAGGCCGGCGAAATAAGGATCGGGCGCGACCCCGAGCTCGAGTTCAGTCTATCCGGTGAGGGGACCGACGTAGTCTCGGGCACCCACGTCCGCTTTACCTACCGCGTCCGCCGTTGGTGGATCGAGGACATGGGCAGCCGTAACGGGACGTACGTCGGCGAGCGGCGTCTCGTCTCCGGACAGGCGGAGGTCGTCGCCGCCGGAACAGTGATCCGCCTCGGCAAGTCGGGACCGCGCGTCAAGGTGGAGGCGGCGGCCAGTCGCAGCCTCGAGGCGACCATGGCGGAGAAGGGCGCGCCCGCCGAGCCGCCGCCGCTCGAGCCCGCAGCGGCCGGGTCGAGACAACCGCCCGGCGCAATACTGAAGCTCGTCTTCGAAGATGCGAAGACCGGGGTGCGCTACTCGGCCTCGGGTGCCCTCATCCGCATCGGGCGCGGCTCCGACTGCGAGGTTCGACCGCTCGGTGCCGAAGACGAGCTTATCTCCAGGCACCATGCCGAGATCGCCCTCGCCGCTGACGGCGCCGCTCTCATCCGCGATGCCCGCAGCGTGAACGGCACGTTCGTCAACGGCGGGTACCTGGAGGGCGATGCGGTGCTGCAGGAGGGAGACCAGATCGCGCTGGGTGACGAGGGTCCGGTCCTCATCGTCGAGGAGATCACGCTGTCGTCGGCGGGCGGCCTGACCACGCTCCTCGTTCGACGCGTCGCCCGCGAGGTCTCGCAGGGCACGTCAGCACGAGTACGCCAGCTGATCTGGTCGATGCTGGCCGTGATCGTTACAGCCGTCGCCGGGCTGTACATTCTTGCCGAGAAGCGCGAGCGTCAGACTGCCGCCGCCCTGGAGGGACAGGCGCGTGCGCTGGAGGAGCAACGGCGACAGCTGGAGGATTACCGCCACGCCCTCGCCGCCCAGCAGGCGACGACCGACTCGGTGCTCTTCGTGGCCTCGGCCGAGTACGACCGTCTGAGGACCGAGCTGCTGGCGGCCACGGAGCAGGCGGCGCCCGCGTCGGTTATCGACAGCCTGCGCGACGCGCTGGTCGCTGCGGACGAGCGGACGCAGGCGCTGGAAGCTTCCCTGGCTCGTTCTCAAGACGCGTTAAGACGGCAGCTTGCCGCAGGCGATACGGCCCGCCGACTGGCCGACGCCGAAGTCGCACGGCTCCGCGGCGAGCTCGAGCGGGCCAGCCAGGAGCGGGTGTCCCAGGGCCTGGTAGACAGCCTGCGGCAGGCGATAAGGACCGCGGAAGAGCAGGCGTCGGGCATCGGCGCCCAGCTGCGTGCGGTCAGCGGGGTCAACCTGGCGGCGGTGGCTCAGGCGAACCAGGATGCCGTCGGTCTCGTGACGGTCTTTCAGGGGCTGCGGCTCTTCGATGGCTCCGGTTTCGTCATCACGTCGTCGGGCTACTTCGTCACCAATCGCCATGTCGTGAACCCGGACGGAAACGAGCCCGATTCCGTGTTCGTAACGATGGCAGATGAGCGCTTCATGGAGCCGGCCGACATCATCGTCGTTGCGCCGCCTGGCCAGCCCGACCTCGCCGTGATAAGGATCAGGAATTACACCGGTCCTCGCATCGAGAATGTCGATTGGTCGGGGACCCGAGCCCAGCAGGGTGAACCGGCCGCGCTCCTCGGCTTCCCCGCCGGGCTCGGCGCCGCCCTCGATCAGACCCGCACCGTGCGCACGTCGATGAGCGCCGGGATCTTCAGCCAGGTGACAACCGAATCGATCCGCTTCGACGGGTTTACGGTCGAGGGATCCAGCGGGAGCCCGGTGTTCAACGCCACCGGCGAAGTGGTCGGGGTCCACCGCGGCAGCCTGCGCGGCGCCACGGGCCTTGGTTTCGCCGTACCTGTAACCAAGCTGATTCCATTGCTGCCGCCCGCGGTCAAGGCGGAGCTCGGGATCGAGTAGACAACAGAGTTGACGAACATTCGAGGAGGAGAGATGCGACCATCACAGTCGCTGAAATCATGCTGTGCAGCACTCTTGATGTTGACTGCGATCACCCCACCGGCTCACGCGCAGGTCGAAGGGGCCGTCGTCGAGGTGGCCCAGTTCGAGCTCACCGTCGCCAACATCATGCGCGGGCCCGAGCTCGTCGGCATCGAACCTGCCCGGATCAGCTGGTCGCCGGACGGGCGCACACTCTACTTCGTCTGGAAGCCACCGCACGAGGAGACGCAGGGCTTCTACCAGGTGAGCCGCGGCGGCGGCCAACCGGAACGAGTGCCCGACGAGGAAGCGCTCCGCATCCAGCCGCGCCTCCGCGCGCTCTACTCCGAGGAGCGGGACAAGGCGGTATACCAGTACGAGGGCGACCTCTACCTCCTCGATGTGAGCTCCGGCCGGGAGCGCGTGTTGGTCTCGGTGTCAGGCGGCCTGTCGAGCATCCAGATGGCGCCGGACGGAGAGACCGTTTACTTCGTCCGCAGCAGCAACCTGTACAAGGTCGATGTAAGGACCGGCGTCATCTCCCAGCTGACCGATATCCGTCGCGGCCGGGAACCTCAGGAGGAAAAACCGTCCGAGGGTCAGCGGCTCTACCTGGAGGAGCAGCAGCGCGAGCTGCTGGAAGTGTTCGAGGTCGATTCCATTCGCAGAGCACAGAGCTGGCCGCCGCCCCCCGACACGGCGAAGGTCGACACGCCACAGGTCTTCAATGTGGGGAACGGGCAACGCTTCAGCGGCTACTGGGTCGCTCCCGACGGCTCGCGCATGGCGTTCAGCATCGGCGAAGAGGCGCGGGATGCCCGGGAGGCCTGGGTGCCGGACTATGTCACCGAGGACGGTTACACCCGCCAGGCCCCGCGTAAGCGCACATTCGTCGGCGACGAGCAGGGCAGCGGAAAGCTGGGACTCATGGACCTGGTGACCGGAGAGGTCGTGTGGATCGATCACGGCCAGGAGGACCGCCAGGTCAATCTCAACTTCCGCGGTTGGTCTGAGGAGTCCGAGCGCCTGCTCGCCGTCGGCTTCTCGGACGACCTGCAGGACCGCTGGATACTCCTGGTGGACGCGGCTACGGGTGAGTCGAAGGTGCTGGACCACCTGCACGACGATGCTTGGGTCGGCGGCCCCGGCTGGACCTCCGCCGGCTGGATGCCGGACGGCGACCACGTCTGGTACATCTCCGAGGCGAGCGGGTTCGCCCACCTCTACACGATTGCGGAAGGCGGCGGCGAGCCGACTCCGCTCACCACCGGTCCCTGGGAGGTGGTGAGGGTCGAGATATCGCCGGACGACAAGGAGTGGTTTCTGGTAACCAGCGAGGCCAGCCCTCATGAGCGCGGCTTCTACCGGATGAACCTCGATGGCGGCAATCGTCGCCTGGTAACGGACTTCGGTTCGCTGCAGGGCTCGGGCGGTGGCTCGGTGGCTATCTCACCAGACGGCCGGCGGCTCGCCGTGCTTTATGGGTGGCCCAACAGACCGCCTGAGCTTTTCCTTCAGGACAATCGCGCCGGCTCGCGCCACGTTCAAATCACGAGTTCGACAACGCCGGAGTTCGATTCGCACACCTGGCGCGCGCCCGAGATCGTCTACTTCCCGGCGCAGGACGGCGAAGATGTGCCAGCGCGACTTTATCGGCCCGACGAACCGAACGGCGCCGCAGTCATCTTCGTCCATGGTGCTGGCTACCTGCAGAACGTCCACAAGTGGTGGAGCAGCTACTACCGGGAGTTCATGTTCCACAACCTGTTGGTCGAGAGTGGCTACACTGTGCTCGACATCGATTACCGGGGATCCGCCGGGTACGGCCGCGATTGGCGAACCGCCATCCACAAGTACATGGGCAGGACCGATCTGTCGGATCAGGTCGATGGCGCACGGTACCTGGTGAACGAGCTGGACGTGGAGCCCGGGCGCATCGGGATCTACGGTGGAAGTTACGGCGGGTTCATCACGCTGATGGCGATGTTCACCGAGCCCGAGACTTTCGCCGCCGGAGCGGCCCTGCGGCCGGTTACCGACTGGGCGTACTACAACCATTGGTACACGTCACGCATCCTCGGACTGCCTCAGGACGACGCCGAGGCGTACCGGCGCAGCTCGCCCATCTATCACGCCGAAGGGCTCCAGGGGGCTTTGCTCATCTGTCACGGCATGATCGACCAGAACGTGCACTTCCAGGACACGGTGCGCCTGGCGGAACGGCTGATGGAACTGGGCAAGGAGAACTGGGAGGTCGCGATCTACCCGAAGGAGAACCACGGCTTCGTGCATTCGTGGGCCTGGACCGACGAGTACCGACGGATTCTGGAGCTGTTCGAGGAGAACCTTCTGGCTGGGAATTCGGGACTCCATGAGTGATTGAACCCAGGGGCCGGAGCCGGGGGACCGCTCGCTCCGGTCGACCCGGAGGTCGGAGCCGGGGGACTGCTCGCTCCGGCCGACCCGGCAGTCTGGGTCGGTGCTTCCCGCGAAGACATCGGGCAGCTCACCCGCAGATTTGGCCAAGAGATCGGAGCCGGGTCGCTAAAACCAGCTTCGCTCGGCAGTCCCCCGACTCCTCCCGGCCCGGATCGATGCGGGGCCCGGGGGCATCCCCGGGCAATATGCGGGGCCAGTAGTGGTGAGCAGCGGTTGGTGCTCATCCAACGGTTGCGGGCGTCGGGACGGGTCGTCGAGCGGAGCTGGTGTTAGCGAGCCCGCGATCACGGCGCAGCCGTGAGCGCGGGGGAGGCCGGAGCGAGACGACCGCCCCGACGCCCAACCCCGGATGCCGGGCCTTCATATCAAGGCATTCAGGCGTGCAATGCAGGATCCAGGTTGATATTAGAAAGAGGACGTAATGGCCGACCCAGTCGCTGAATTCGAGGCGTACAGGCAGGAACTACTCGACCTGCTGGCCGATCGCGACCCGCTCGATGTCCTCGCCGACACTCCGCGGACCATAGAAGAGCGCCTGAAGGGGATCGACGAGTCCGTGTTGTCGATGCGCCCGGGTGAGGGCGCCTGGTCCGTGAAGGAGATCCTGGGGCACCTCGGCGACAGCGAGTGGGTGTACGGCTACCGCATGCGCATGATGCTCAGCCACGATGCGCCCGAGATCGCCGGCTACGATCAGGACGCTATGGTAGCAGGTATGGCGCACAACGATCGTCCGCTCTCAATGCTGTTGGAGGAACTGCGCCGCTTGAGAGGGTTGAACCTCGATCTCTACATGAGAACGAAGGGGCCGGCCTGGGAACGCTACGGACTGCACTCGGAACGCGGCGAGGAAAGTGTAGGCCTGTCGATCGAGCTGCTGGCGGGCCACGATCTGAGGCACCGCGAGCAGATCGAGCGCACGCTGGTCGCGGTCGGCGCCTGAAATCCATGTCGCAAGAGCAGGAGTCTCTGACATGAAGCCGCAAGGAACCATGTTGCTCAACCGTGAGGACGTATCTTCGCTGCTGCGTCTGTCCGACTACGTAGAGGTTGTGGAGAACGCCTTCAAGGCGTATGCGCAGGGCACGACACTCAGTCTGGGTCTGTTACACGTCGACGCGCCTGAAGGCGAGTTCCACATCAAGGCGGGGGGGCCGGGGCAGCCGCGCACCTATTTCGGTCTGAAGGTGAACGCCGGATTCTTCCAGAACCGGCAACGCTTCGGGCTGCCCAACATCCAGGGGACGATCATCCTCTGTGATGGAGAGAACGGTTATCCTCTCGCTTTCATGGACTCCACTGCGATCACCATCAACCGAACCGGAGCCACGACGGCGGTCGCGGCGAAGTATCTGGCCAGGCCGGATTCGCGCAGCGTGACCATCTGTGGCTGCGGCACCCAGGGCCGTATCCACCTCCGCTCCCTCAAGCACCTCCTTCCAATCGAGATGGCGTACGCGTTCGACTTTGATGCGGGTGTCGCAGAGAGCTTCGCCTCTGACATGAGCCAGGAGTTGGGGATCGAAGTGACCGCCGTACGCGATCTGGGCAGTGCGACGGGGATCAAACGGGAGGATGTCCCGCCCGGTATGTTCGTGGCGGCCATCGGAGCGGACAGCCCGGATAAGCAGGAGATCGATCCCAAACTCATGGCCTCGAGCACGGTGGTGGTCGATATCCTGGACCAGTGCGCCGAGGTCGGAGAGCTACATCACGCGATCGAGGAAGGAATTATCGGAAGGGATCAGGTCCACGGTGAGCTCGGAGAGATCGTCCTGGGGAAGAAGCCGGGCCGCACATCGGATGATGAGATCACCATCTTCGATTCTACCGGGACCGGATTGCAGGATGCGGCGGCAGCGGCGGCGGCGTATGAAAGGGCGCTCGAGTCGGGGAAGGGGACTTTCTTCGATTTCTTCGCGAGCGCGCGATGAACCTCACCGGGCTCGATACCCCGGCCGCCCTCGTCGATGGCTCTCGTATGCACGCCAATCTGGAGCGCGTGGCCTCCTACTGTCGCGAGCACGGTCTCGCCTGGCGCCCGCATGTAAAGACTCACAAGACACCGGAGTTGGCTGCGGCGCAGATAGCGGTCGGCGCCCGCGGCCTCAGCGTGGCCACACCCCGCGAGGCAGAGGTGATGGCTGGGATTACGAATGACCTCCTCTTCGCCTACCCTCCCGTTGGACGTGCCAAGCTCGAGCGCCTGTTCGACCTGCCCGAGAGCCTCGAGTTGACCGTTGGTCTCGACTCGGTCGAAGTCCTGCGCCAGCTGGGCTCGAGCGCTGCTGAGAAAGGCCGAGAGGTCGGCGTCGTCGTAGAGGTCGACGTCGGTCTCCACCGCGTGGGCGTTCAGACGCCGGAAGAGGTTGTGAGCCTAGCGCGCGAGGCGGACCGGCTGGACGGCATCGTCTTTCAGGGCATAATGCTCTACCCCGGGCATATCCGGAGTTTCGTCGAGGAGCAGGGACCGGCGCTCGAGGGCGTCTCCCGCCACCTCGAGCGGGTGCTGGATACACTTGAAAGCGCGGAGCTCGCCCCGAGGGTGGTGAGCGGTGGCTCGACGCCGACTCTCTTCCGCTCGCATGAGGTAGCGGGCTTGACCGAGGTGCGCGCCGGTATGTGCATCTTCAACGATCGTGCGATCGCCGCCATCGGCGCCTGCCGCTTCGAGGACTGTGCCTACACCGTCCTCGCCACCGTCGTCAGCACCGCATATCCCGGGCAGGCCGTCGTCGACGCCGGCTCCAAGGCTCTTTCACGGGAGGAGTTACGGGGGCCCGGCGAGGGCTACGGGGTTCTTCTGGATCGGCCCGAGGTGACGGTGGTGGCGCTCTCCGAGGAGCACGGCGTTCTCGATCTGAGCGAGACGGATTGGCGCCCGCGGGTCGGGGACCGGGTCCGCGTGATCCCCAACCATGTCTGCGTTTCGGTGAATCTGCAGGAGCGTCTTTACGGCGTGGCCGGCGACGAGGTGCGCGACGAGTGGGAGGTGGCGGCGCGGGGAAGAGACCACTTCAATATCCAATGACCGACAGCCATTGATCACTTGACCAAGTGGTTTTCAGCTAACAAAGCTCAAGACCCAATGTCCAAGTAGGCAATGTCCGTGGAGATTGGAGCTTGGGACTTGGGTCTTGAAGACTCCTTGAACAACTGACCAGTGGATGTCGGTTATTGAATATTG
>JBDHHM010000030.1:0-11872 GCA_039589355.1 Gemmatimonadota bacterium
GAGCCTTCTTACCGGAAGGTCAAGCGCCTCCATCATGCGACGGACCTCGCGCTTGCGTCCCTCGCGCAAAGTGAGCTGGATCTCCGAGGCCGAGACCCGCCCTTTACCCTGAGCCGCCGCGACCCGGACATTCTCGGCTCGTGCCACACCATCCTCAAGGGCGACACCGTCCTCGAGTTGCCGCGCCACCGGGCGGCCCGCCTTACCCTCTACCTCCACGAGGTAGCGGCGCGGGACTCTGTAACTCGGGTGCAAGAGCCTGTGAGCGGTTTCCCCATCGTTCGTGAACAGGAGCAGACCCTCCGTCTGCCAATCGAGCCGACCCACCCAATCGAGCCGACCCACGTGGAAGAGGTCTTCATGGCCGGTCGGCAGCAGCGCGTACACCGTGGGTCGCCCGCGGTCGTCCTTGCGCGTCGTCAGGTATCCGGCCGGCTTGAAGACCGCAACCCAGCGCAGCGAGCCGACGTCGACGGGCTCGCCGTTGACGCAGACGACCTGCCGACCGGGTACGACCCGGGTGCCGAGCTCAGTCACGACCTGGCCGTCGACGCTCACCCGACCCTCGGTGATCAGGCGCTCGCCCTCGCGCCGCGAGGCGATCCCCGCGCGCGACAGATACTTCTGCAGCCGGACCGCTTCTCCGCGCGGCGTTTCCACGCTCACTCTCCGGCTCGAAGCGCTATATCGAGGTTCTCCGGCCTCGGCATGTCGTCGAGCGACCTCAGCCCGAAGTGATCGAGGAAGTGCGTCGTCGTGCCGTAAAGCAGCGGTCGCCCCAACCCTTCGGCGCGATCGACAACCTCGATGAGCCCTCGCTCATACAGGTTCCTGAGCACCCCGGCAGCGCTCACGCCGCGTACTTCCTCGACCTCCAGGCGACTGACCGGCTGCCGGAAGGCGACGATCGCCAGAGTCTCGAGCGCCGCTCGTGACAGCTTGTTCGTTCTCGTGATGGAGTCAAACCGCTCCAGGTAGGGCGCATACTCCGGCCGGGTAAGGATCTGGTATCCGTCGCCCAGCGGATAGATCTGGACCGACCGGTCCTCCGCCTCGTACTCGTGGCAAAGCTCGCCGATCGCCTGCTCGACGTCCTTGGCGCTGAGATCGCCACTGGCGCGGGCGATCTCGGCTGGTGTCAGCGGCGTTTCGCTGGCGAACAGTACCGCCTCAACTATCCTCGTCGTCTTCACTCGGGTGCACCCAAAGGGTTCCAAAGGGACGTTCCTGGCGCAGCACGACGCGCCCGCGCTTGGCGAGCTCGAGGCAGGCAAGGAACGACATCACGGCATGGACACGCGTCTTCCACCGGCCGGTGAACTTGTCGAACTGGACCCGCGCTTTCTGCTTCAGTGCCTTGAACCAAAGCTCGATCTTCTCGTCGACGGTCACCGGGCGTACCGGCGCACGGTGCGGGCGTTTCTCCAATGGCGCCGGCAACGAGGTTGCTATCTCGAGGAACTGCTCGATCGATAACTCCAGCGGCAACTCGGACATCTTCGGCAGCACCCGCGGCTCGACGTATCCCTTTCCTCTGTGCAGCGCTCGGTCTGCCTCGGCGTCGGCGAGCGAGTAGGCGAGCTCGCGGAAGACCTCGTACTCGATCAGCCGGCGGACGAGCTGGGAGCGTGGGTCCGCGTCGTCCAGCAGATCGTCGCGCCGCGGCAGCAGCATCTGGGCCTTGATCCGGATCAGAGTCGCCGCCATCTCCAGGAATTCGCCGGCCCGCTCCAGCGTCAGACGCTGTTCCACATCCTCGATCGCCGTGACGAACTGGCCGGTGATCTCGGCGATTGGAATGTCGAAGATGTCGACGTCCTGGACGCGGATGAGGTGGAGGAGGAGGTCGAGCGGTCCGTGGAACCGCTCGAGGTCGACTTGGAAGCGGTCGCTGTCCTCCACAACCTGCGAGGTCACCGGTGTCGGAAGCCTCATCCCCACCCCCTCCGATTCACGCTCCCGGCGCTCAGGCAATCCGCCCGTGCCAGGCCCGTCAGGCGCACCGGCGTATGGCTGGAAGACCGGAAAAGCAATGCTGCCAAAATTTGTAACGTCTCCGTGGATTGAAGTTAAAGGCGCCGAAAAGGCCTGTCAAAGCAGGGGTTTCAGCTTGACACCCGGGGGCGGCCCGGCTATCATTTTGCGCCTTCGGTTTTCTGAATCAGACTGCGATACCTGGAGAGTACGTGCCGAACACGAAGTCAGCAATCAAGCGCCTCCGCCAGTCCGAGCGCAGGCGCACTCGAAACAAGGCGGCCCGCAGCCAGCTGAAGACCGCCGTCAAGAAGGTGCGCGCGGCGTCGGAGCCCGAGCAGGCGGCGGGCCTCTACCAAGAGGCGGCCAGGCTGCTGGACCGCGCCGCCAGCCGGGGCCTGATCCACAAGAACCAGGCGGACCGCTCGAAGGGGCGGCTTGCCGCGCACGTGAAGAGAGTTGGGGGAACGCTGTAGGCGTTGCCTTGATACAGTGAGAGGCGGAAGAAGCCACCGGGGGTGGTGGTCTCTTCCGCTTTTTTTGTTGATTGGGGAATGTTTCTGGGAACTCGCGAATCCGTGGCATCCGTGGAGTCCGTGGAATCGGGGATTCCGGGATTCCCATTCACGACTCAGGGATTCTTAGATTCCCGAATTCCCGAATGCCACGGATTCCACGGATTCCTCGGATTCCCGTTCTATTCCGCGGGGAGCTCTTCTCCGCACTCGGTGCAGTACCACTCCGCCGGATCGTTGGCCGCGGAGCAGTGGGGACAGATGATCGTCTGTGGCGTCCCGCTGCCGTGCTGCTCCAGGAAGGAGAACGAATCGGCGCTGGTTTCGCCCCCACCGCCGCTGCCGCCTAGAGACAGCGACTCGAGGAAGGCCAGCTCGTCCCCGACGCCGGGCTCACCCGGCGTCGGCTCCGACGGGAGCGCCGACGCCGTCGGCTCCATAGGTGCCATCGGCTCGGAGGAAATCGCCGACCCGGGCGGAATGCCGAACTCCTCCGGTGCTCTGTCATCGAGCACCAGTTCCTCGAGCGAGAGGAAGCCCTCATCGTCCACCGGTTCCGGTTCAGACGGAACCGGCATGACCGGCTCCGGCACCGGAGGTGGCGCGGCCGCAGGCTGCGGAGGCGGCCGTGACGGCTGAACCGGTGGCGGCACCGGCTGGACCGGAGGCGGCGCCGGTTCGACCGGAGGCGGCGGCGCGACCGGAGGTGGCGGCGGCGGCGGTCGCTCCGCTCTCTGGACCAGCGCCATGATCTCGCCGAGCCGGGCTATCTCGCCCTGGGCGCTCTGGATCTGCCGGTCCATCTGCTGCAGCGAGGCGACGTGGCGATTCTCCAGCTCCAACCACTCATTGTCGTCGCGGTACTCGCCGACGCTACGGCGCAGGCGCGCCTCTTCGAACTCTTCCCCGCCCGCCGCGCGCTCGGCCTCGATCCGGGCGACGGTCTGTTCCACCGAGCGCAGCTTGTCCCGCACGGCCTCGCTGTGCGCGCGCAGGCTGGACGTGACTTCGTCCAGGCGCCTCTGGTAGTCGTCGCGCACGCGGTCGTAAGCCCGCTCAGGCGCCTCACCCTTCTCGGACTCCAGGCGACTCAGCCAGTGCTGATACTTCTCGCGGTCCTTAAGAAGCTGGTCTACTTCTCGAGATACATCATCAGGCATCTTGCTCACCTTGGCCCGCCCGTGAGGCCTAGCGGTCCCCCCTGCCATCGTGGACCGTTCGGCCGCTCACAAGCGTCATCACCACCCGACCCACTAGCTCCTGCCCGGCGAACGGTGTGTTGCGGCTCAGGCTGTAGAACTCCTCTGGCTGGCATGTCCAGCGACTCTCGGGATCGATAACGACGACGTCGGCCGCCGATCCCTCCGCCAGGGTTCCAGCGGGCAACCCGGCGATCTTGGCGGGCCGGCACGAGAGCCGGTCGATCAACTCCGGCAGGTCCAGGAGCCCACCGATTACGAGCTCGCGGACACACACGCCGAACGCCGTCTCGAGCCCGACGATGCCGAATGGGGCGTAGTCGAACTCGCGCTCCTTGTCTTCATAGTGGTGAGGCGCGTGATCGGTGGCAATGCAATCGATCACACCCTCCACCAGCGCGTCTCGCACCGCCGCCACGTCTGCCGCCGACCTGAGTGGCGGGTTCATCTTGGCCTCGGTACGGTAGCCACGGACCGCCTCATCCGTGAGCGACAGGTGGTGCGGGGTGACCTCGGCGGTGACCCTAACGCCCCGTGCCTTGGCGGCCCGGACTATCTCCACCGCGCCACGCGTGGAGACATGTAGGATATGCAATTGCCCAGCCGTAAGTTCCCCTAGGATGCAGTCCCGGGCCACGGCAGCGTCCTCAGCGGCGTTGGGGATCCCCCGCAGCCCCAGCGACGTGGACACAGCTCCCTCGTTCATCACACCGCCCGCGCTGAGCCCGAGGTCCTCGCTGTGGGAGAAGTACGGTATATCAAAGGCGCTGGCGTATTCCATCGCCCGGCTGAGGAGCCCCGAGTCCGATACGGGTCGTCCGTCGTCGCTGATCGCCACCGCGCCGGCGGCCATCAGCTCGCCGATCTCCGTCATCTCCTCGCCCTTCAGTCCAACCGAGACCGCCCCCACCGGGTAGACGTGAGCGAAGCCCGCACGCTCGCCCGCTGCGCGCACGAACCCGACCGCCGCCGGATCGTCGATCGTCGGCCGGGTGTTGGGCATAGCGCAGATCGAGGTGAAGCCGCCTGCCACCGCCGCGCGCGCGCCCGACGCGATCGTCTCCTTGTGCTCATCGCCCGGCTCGCGCAGGTGGACGTGGAGGTCGACGAGTCCGGGAGCGACGACGAGCCCCGACACATCGACGGCCTCACAACCCTCCGGAGCTTCCAGCCCCTGCCCGATCCCGGCGACGCACCCGTCGACCAGCAACAGGTCGAGCGCCTCGTCGAGCTTCTGGGACGGGTCGATGACGCGACCGCCCCGCAGCAGGATGGGCCCGCTCATGATCGGTTCTCCATCTTCGCTGCCTCCGCCCGCTCGGGCGAACCGCCGGCGAGCAGGTAGAGGACCGCCATCCGGACGGCGACGCCGTTGGTCACCTGCCTGAGGATCACCGAATGCGGCCCGTCGGCGACGTGTGAATCGATCTCTACACCGCGGTTCATCGGGCCGGGGTGCAAGATAAGTATGTCGCGGGGCGCTTTCTCGAGGCGCGCGACCGAGATGCCGAAGAAGCGGTTGTACTCGCGTAGCGACGGGATGTAGCCAGCCTTCATCCGCTCGAGCTGCAGGCGCAGCACGTTGAGGACCTCCGCCCATTCGATCGCTTCCTCGACCCGCTTGAATACCTGCACGCCGAGCTCTTCGATCCCG
The DNA here is from genome assembly GCA_039589355.1 of Gemmatimonadota bacterium. Taxonomy (GTDB): domain Bacteria; phylum Gemmatimonadota; class Gemmatimonadetes; order Palauibacterales; family KS3-K002. Next base: position 5,343 of record JBDHHM010000030.1, read on the forward strand.
TGCGGTATCAAGGTCGGCGGCCCGCAGACCGCGACCTCCGCGCCCAGCAGGGTGAGCCCATAGATGTTGGAGCGCGCGACCCGCGAGTGGAGTATGTCGCCGACGATGCAGACGCGGCGGCCCTCGATACCACCCATGTGATCACGGATCGTCAACATGTCGAGGAGGCCCTGCGTCGGGTGCTCGTGCTGCCCGTCCCCGGCGTTGATCACGTTCGACGGGATCCGGTCGGCGAGGAAGCGGGCGGCGCCCGACGAGCCGTGGCGCATCACGACCATATCGATCCGCATCGCCTCGAGGTTGCGCGCCGTGTCGACCAGACTCTCACCCTTCACGATCGACGAGCCCGTGCCCGAGATGTTGACCGTATCGGCGGAGAGCCGCTTCTCGGCAAACTCGAAGGAGACTCGTGTGCGTGTGGAAGGCTCGTAGAATAGATTGACGATCGTCTTGCCGCGCAGTACCGGAACCTTCTTGATGGGCCGCTCGCTGATCTCTTTGAAGGGCTCCGCCACATCGAGGATGGTGCTGATCTGATCGACGCTCAACCCTTCGAGGCCCGTGAGGTCTTTTCCGAACTCTACCGTTTTAGTCACCCCTATTCCGTCTTCCGCAGTTCCACTGCGAGCCGGCCGTCCTCCTCCGGTACGAGCACGGCCACGTCCTCGGCCGGCGTGACCTCGAAATGACGGCCGACGAAATCGGGCTGGATCGGCAGCTCGCGGCCGCCGCGATCGACCAGTACGCAGAGATAAATGCGCGCCGGCCGGCCGAAGTCAGCGAGATGATCCATCGCCGCCCGTACCGTTCGGCCGGTATAGCACACGTCGTCAATAATGACGACGGCGCGACCTTCGATGTCGGCTGGAATATCGCTGGAGCCAATGACCGGCCGGGGACCGATAACGCTCAGGTCGTCTCTATACAGAGTGATATCGAGGGTCCCGAGCGGGATCTTCTGCTCCTCGCTCTTCTCGATCTCCTCGGCGATGAGATCCGCCAGCTCGACACCGCGACGGTGAATCCCGACCAGGATCAGACCCTGGGTCCCGGCGTTCCGCTCGACGATCTCGCGGGCCATGCGGGCGACGGCTCGCCGCACGGCTCGCTCGTCCATGACTACCGCGTTCGGTTCCGTATGCAAGCTCTCCCCTTACCCCACTCCCTGGCGGGCCGCCGGGAGTATAGCAGCCAAACAGCCGCAGTGTCAACGCTTTAGGGCGCCGGCGCCGCCAAATCGGCGGCCGCTTCGCCCACCCGCTCCCCTTCTTCCACCTTATCCATGGTGATCCCCGTAAACCCGTAGAATATCGACACCAACGGATTCAACAGGTTCATGAAGGCGTACGGCAGGTAGGCCAGCGGGTAGACGCCCAGGGTGGCCCACATGAAAGCCCCGCAGCTGTTCCACGGGATGAGAGGCGAAGTCAGAGTGCCCGAGTCCTCCAGGGCACGGGAGAGGTTCTTAGGATGGAGCCCCTGCTTGTCGAACGCGTTCTTGTACATCCGGCCGGGGATGACTATCGCGATGTACTGATCCGACGCCACGGCGTTCATTCCGATGCAGCTCAGTACGGTCGTGGTAACGAGGGAGCCGGTTCCCCTCACCATCTTGAGCAGCGAGCGGGCGATGGCCTCGAGCATCCCCGTGCGTTCCATGATGCCGCCGAACGCGAGGGCGCAGATGATGAGCGCCACGGTCTCCATCATGCTCATGAGGCCGCCCCTCGACAGCAGGTCGTCCACACTCGCAACGCCCGTACCGGAGACGTATCCGGAGTGAGCGGCGGCTATCGCATCGGCCAGCGAGGCGCCCTGCGTCGCCATCGCGAAGATGCCGCCGAGCACTGTGCCGCCCAGCAGAGCCGGCAGCGGCTTGATCTTCTTCACCACCATCACAATCACGAGCAATGGCGGAAGGAGCAGCAGCGGATGGATGAAAAAGTTGGACTGCATGGTGGCGAGCATGGCTTCGATCTGCTGGGCCTCCATCGCCCCACCCGCATACCGCATCCCCAATAGCGCGTAGAGAATCAGGGCGATTATGTACCCCGGCCCGGTCGTGTAGACCATGTGGCGGATGTGAGTGAACACGTCCGTCCCCGCCATGGCCGGTGCCAGATTGGTCGTGTCCGACAGAGGAGACATCTTATCGCCGAAGTAGGCGCCCGAGATGATGGCGCCGGCGACCATCGGTAGCGGTATCGACATTGCCGCGCCGACCCCGATGAGCGCCACTCCCACAGTCCCCGCCGTCGACCAAGATGAGCCGGTGCCGAGGGAGACGACGGAGCAGATGATGAGCGTGGCGACGAGGAAGATCCCGGGGGAGAGAACCTTCAACCCGTAGTAGATCATCGACGGCACCACACCGCCCTGGATCCATGTCCCGATCATCGTGCCGACCACCATGAGGATCAGTATGGCACCCATCGCCAGGTTGATCCCGTGGACCATGCCCGCCTGCACGTCATCCCAAGGGACTTTGTTGGCCACCGCGACGCCGGCAGCCACCGCTGCGGCGAAGATCAAAGGCATGTGAGGGGGGAGCTTGTAGACACTGATGACGAGCGCCAGCGCGCCAATCAGGAAGACCACGGGGATCAAGGCCACGCTCAGACGGATCTCTCTCTTCCCCTGTCTTTCGCTCATGCGGGAATTTTCTCCTCTGAGATTATCTCGCGGGCTTCAGCGGGTCTTAAACACCCTGTGACCGCGGTTGGTGCCCGGGGGCCTGTATTAGCCGGGAAAGCTATGCGGCGGGGCCGGGCATGGAAACCCGCGGCAATGACTCCCGGAAGGGGCGGAAGCGGCAAGTCGCCCTGGCGGGAGGTGTGGAGCGCTGGTAGAGTACTCACTTATGAGCCTGTACGATCTTCCCACCGGCCCAGCAGCGCCCGACATCGTGAGCGTCGTAGTCGAGATCCCGAAGGGGTCTCGTAACAAAGTGGAATACGACGCCGAGGCCGACGTCTTCCGGCTGGACCGCGTGCTCCACTCGCCGGTGCACTACCCCGGCGACTACGGGTTCATCCCCAGAACGCTGTCGGCGGACGGCGACCCGCTGGACGCGCTGGTCCTGGTGACCGACCCGACGTTCACCGGCTGCGTCCTTTCGGCGCGCCCGATAGCGATCCTGCTGATGACCGACGAGAAGGGCCAGGACGAAAAGGTGCTGGCCGTGCCCGACAAGGATCCGCGGTTCGAAGAGGTCGAAGATATCGACGACCTGCCGGCCCATCTGCTGAAGGAGGTCGAGTACTTCTTCCAGGTGTACAAGGAACTGGAAGGAAAGGAGACGGCGGTGATGGGGTGGGAGCACGTGGTGACGGCGAAAAAGGTGATTAGGGAGGCGATTCAAGCGTTCGGATGCGCGGACTGAACATCGGACATCGAACATCCCACATCGAACGCCGAGCGGACATCCCCAGGGGAACTTCGCACATTGAACACCGAACGTTGAACATCGACCCTGTTGTTCGATGTTGGATGTGAGACGCTCTACTTCGATGTCGGGTTACTTGGATCGACGTTGGGCGTTCGACGTGCGCTGTTCGACGTTCATCCAACAGGCGTCAAAAGCGGCTCCCCCCGCACGCCTAGCATGAGGTTGGCCCACGCCAGCTCGAACATCTTGCGGCGCGTGTCTTCCGTCGCGCTGCCGATATGCGGGAGGAGCACGACGTTCGAGAGACGCTTCAGGCATTCTCTGATCCGGGGCTCTCCCTCGTAGACGTCCAGACCCGCACCGCCCAGCTTCCCCGACTCGAGCACCTCGCAGAGCGCATCCTCGTCGACGATTCCGCCGCGCGCCGTATTGATCAGGATCGCGCTCTCTTTCATGCCCGCCATCTCGTCGCGCCCGATCAGTCCGGTCGTCTCCTCGCTGAGCTCGACGTGGACGGAGAGCACGTCGGCGGCCGCCAGTATCTCATCGAGTGACCGAACGCGGCGCGCGCCGGTCTGCCGCTCGAATTCGGGCTGCGATACCCGGTCCCAGTAGGCGACCCCCATGCCGAAGGGGATGGCGCGCCGGCCGACAGCCTGGCCGATGCGACCCGCTCCCAGGAGCCCCAGCGTCCGGCCGCCCAGCTGGGTTCCGAGTAGCAGCGTCGGGTGCCAGGCCCACGCGCCGCTGCGGGCCATTTGCTCCGCCTCGACGATGCGTCGGCTGACCGCGAGGATCAGCGACCAGGTAAGGTCGGCGGTTGCCTCGGTCAGGACATCCGGGGTATTGGAAACCGCCACGCCCCGGGCGCGTGTCGCCTCCAGGTCGATGTTGTCGTAACCGACGGCGTAGTTGGCGACGACCTCGAGCTGTGGAAGGCGATCGAGGACGGACTCGTCGACCCGGCGCGAGAGGAGCGGCAGTATTCCCTTGTGGTCCCCTTCCGGTACGGGCGCCGACACGGGTAGCCACTCGATCTCGATTTCCGCCGGGACCTCGACGTACTGCAGGAAGTAGCGGACCTCTTCCGCCACCAGCACGCGAATCTTCGTATCCGGCATCAGCTAGCGCTTCTCTCGGAAGAACTCGCGGAGCAGCTCGCCGGACTCGTCGGCCAACACCCCGGCCTCGACCGTCACCCGGTGATTCAGTCGCTCGTCCTGCACCAGATTGCCCAGGCTGCCACACATCCCGGCCTTCGGGTCGTGGGCGGCGAAGACCAGCTGCTCGATTCGCGCCAGCACTATGGCTCCCGCGCACATGGCACAGGGCTCGAGAGTGACGTAGAGGACGCAGTCGGTGAGCCGCCAGTCGCCCTGCTTCGCCGCCGCCTCGCGTAGGGCAAGGATCTCGGCGTGCGCCGTCGGGTCCGCTGCCTCGCGGGTACGGTTGTGGTCCCGCGCTACCACCCGGTCGCCGCAGACGACGACGGCCCCCACCGGGACTTCGCCGCGCGAGCCACCCAGGCGTGCCTCGTCCAGGGCGATCTCCATCCACCGAGCATGATCGAGGTTCATCAAGCCCCCGGACCTCTCCACACCCAAAGCTGTCCGCTGATTATAGGACTGGCTAGCCTTTCGGCAGGGTACGTAACACCGCCCGGGCGATGCCCAAAAAGCGAGCGGCCGACGCCCCGTTATCCGAATCGTCGGACCCGGCCGTGGCCATCTGACGGCGGAGCTCGATTGACCCACCGTGCTCGTACACAGCCACGTCGGAGTTGCCGCCGTCCTCACACGGCTCCACAAGGACCAGGTCGCCCCCCAGGACACCCAGGTCCTCCGAGTCGCGGCTGGCGCGGACCATGAAGCAGTCTGCAGAGCAGGCGAAGGAGCGGTCGAGGTCGAAGCGGGCTTCCACCTCCTCGTCGGAGGTTTCGTAGGCCCCATTACGGTATAGCGGGATCGTATAGGTCTCAGGGCTGAGGTTGAGACCCAGTATCCGCAGCGCCCGCGAGCGCGAGGGCGTGCGGTCCAGGTAGCCTTTCCGTTGCAGCGATTGGAGGTGCTCCGTCACCGTCTTGGTCGAGCGGATCCCGAAGCGCGTGCCGATCTCTCGGATGCTCGGCTGGTAGGTCTCGCGTTTCAGGTAGTCGACAAGATAGTTGTAAATGCGCCGCTCGATTACAGTGAGCACATCCGACATGGGAGCCTCCAAAGCCCGGCAGAAGCAAAACGATGTCGCTGCCATCGTGACGGGTTCGAGATCAGGGTACCGACACGACTACGGGCGATCGTCTACCTTCAACAAATCGCTCTCAGGGGGAGAGGTTATTTTTCTATAGGTTGCTGGCGAGCTTGCCCGCCGATCTCCCGGTTTGGAGATGAGAACGTGTAAGAGTCAGTTTAGGGTACTCGCGCGCACACGTCAACCATCTCGCAAACGCAGCATCGCATCGTCGAAACGACTCGTCACGAGCTCGCGGCCGGTGAGATTCATCACCTCGAAGACCCTCGGACTCACCCCGGACCCGGCGAGCCAGCCCTTGGCCGTCGTTCCCGTATCTTAAGTAATGACAACGAATTACAGCTCAGGCCCATCCCGGTTCCAACCCTCTGAATCGGAAGAGCATCTCCGCCACCGCGGCTTCGTGTTTCAGATGCATCGCGACGGCCCTCACATCGTGCTCGACCTCACCCGCGAAGAAAGGACGCGTTTGTTGCACCGCACGATGAATTTCCACGCTCTCGGTTCACCCGATCGATCACGCTCTCGAACCACTCTCGATCTCTTATCGAGACACGATGTCCCGCTCGATGAGGAACGGAGCGATCAACACCGCCGGTTGGGAGCGCGATCCGTTGGACATGTGCTGCAGGTTGAGTGACCCGAGTCTGTGGTGATCGAAGTCTGCCGGCCTTCGATTGATCCGTTCGAGGCTGAAGTGAGCGATCGGTTGGATGCATGACAGAAGAGCGGAGTCTCCGGGCACCAAGAGAGTGGGGCTGAGTCTCAAATGAGACACAGCCCCTCGGGTCTTGGCGATGGCGGAGAGGGTGGGATTCGAACCCACGAGGGGCATAAACCCCCAACACCTTAGCAGGGTGCCGCCTTAAGCCGCTCGGCCACCTCTCCCCTGGGT
>JBDHHM010000031.1:0-14273 GCA_039589355.1 Gemmatimonadota bacterium
CCGACCGATTCGGGGTCGAACGGGACCGCGCTCGCCGGGTTCTACGAGACGGTGCGAGGCGGTTTCGAGGGCTTCGAGCTGGATCTGCCGACGCTGGCGCTGGCGCGGCCGATCGACGGAGAGGCGGCGATGCTGCTCACTTCAGGGCCCGAGTTCGGAATCGAGGTTCCCGAGGACCGCGTGACCGGTATCAAGTTCGGGGACATCGAGGCGGGCATCAGCCTACAGCCGCTCAACACGTTCCGGCGGCGTCCGGACGGGTCGAGACCGATCTTCTCGCTCAGGACGCGCTTCGACGCTCTCTGGCGGTTCGCGACGGGCGCGCCCCCGCAGGCCCAGCACCTCTTCGACGTGGGCACCGGGGACGGGCAGTCGGACCTGGAGCTGCGGGGCACGCTCGACGTCGGGTTCGGCAGCCGCTTCTGGCTGTCGGTCTTCGCCGGCTACAACATCCAGATGGAGGCCGAGGTCGAGCGGTTGGTCACGTCGCGCGAGCTGCCGATCCAGCGCGGTGCATACACGGCGCTGGTGAATTGGGACCCCGGCGATGTGCTGACGCTGGCCGCCGTGCCGCGGTTCAACTTCACGCGCAACATCACCTTCAGTTTCCTTTACCTGCGCGTTCACCGTGGTGCCGACTTCGTGCGGCGCGTCGACCCGGTGCCGGGTGATGCAACCTTCCTGCCCGCCGACCTGGAGGAAGGGACCGAGTACACGGCTCGATCCCTGGGCTTTGCCGCCCGCTTCTCGTCCACCGATTGGTCGGGTGACCGGCGTGACGGCATACCGGTGGAGGTCGAGCTACGCTACCGCAATACGACCCGCGCAGAGGACGGGTTCGCCCCCAAGCATAACATCTGGGAGGTATCCGTCCGTCTCTACCGCCTGCTGTTGGGTAGAAAGAAATCGCAAGAGAGCAGCGGATCAGCCGGACGGCTGTAGGAGAGCCCGGGCGTGCTCGAGCGAAGCCTGACGCTCCGGGTCGCCGCCAAGCATGCGAGCGAGGTCCCGAACCCGATCGTCGCCTTGGAGTTCGTCGACCCGGGTCGCCGATTTCTTGCCCTTGGATTCCTTCGTGACGAGCAGGTGGTGATCGGCGAGTGCTGCGATCTGTGGCAGGTGCGTGATGACGAAGACCTGGTGGTGTCCGGCAACCGTTTTGAGGCGCTCCGCCACCTTGCCCCCGACGATCCCGCCGATCCCGGCGTCGATCTCGTCGAATATTAGGGTGGGGGTCCGGTCAAGACGCGCCAGGATAGTCTTCAGCGCCAACATGACCCGGCTCAGCTCGCCGCCCGACGCCACCTTCGACAACGAGCGCGGATCGAAGCCCTTATTGAGCGTGACGCGGAACTCCACATCCTCGGCACCGTTCGAACCTATCGTCGGGCGCCTGCTGAGCGCGACCTCGAACCGGCCATCCGGCATCCCGAGCTCGGGAAGCAGGCCGTCGACCTCCGCCCCTAAGGCCTTCGCCGCCTTCGTCCGCGATTTGCTCAACCTCGCGGCAAGCTTCTCGAGCTGCGCCGCGCGTGTTTCCTCCTCACGCGCCAGCTCTTTCAGCTCGAACCCAGCCAGGTCGAGAGCGTCCAACTCCTGGCGGGCACGCACCCCCGCCGCCATCACGTCTTCCAGCGTCGGGCCGTACTTCGCCTTCAGACGGTAGAGCATGTCGATCCGCCCGCGGATGCGCTCCAGCGCGTCGGGGCTGACATCGATCGAGTCCTTGTAAGCTTCCAGCCGTTCACCCAGCTCCTGGGCCGTGTAGTACGCCGTGTCGAACAGCTCACCGAACCGAGCCTCGGCGCCGGGATCGACTTTGGCGAGAGCGGCCAACTCGCGGCGCAGAACGCCGAGTCGTTCATAGACCGAGCCGTCACCCGAATAGACGGCATCGGAGAGCGCCTGGGCCAAACGGCGCTCCTCATCAGCCAGCTGGAGGTCCTCCTGTGGCTCACTCAGTCCGGCGGCCTCGATCTCCTCGGCCTGATGGCGAAGGAGCTCGGCCCGTTCCTCCGTCCGGGCTCGCCGCTCCTCGACCTCCGCGCGTTTGCGCCGGACCTCGCTGAGCTGTGACCAGCAAGCGTGTAACTCGCTCGCCAGTTCCAGCGCACCGCCGAACGCATCGAGGATCTCTCTCTGCGGTCCCGCGTGTAGCAGCGTCTGGTGCTCGTGCTGGCCGTGCAGATCCACGAGCGCCTGCCCGAAGTCGCCGGTGACCGAGGCCGTGGCCGGCGAGCCGTTGACCCAGGCGCGGCTGCGCCCGCTGGCGTTGACTTCGCGCTTGAGGACAAGCCAGCCGTCGCTCGCCTCGATACCGACTTCGTCGCAGCGCTGCAGCAGGTCGTCGCGCTCGCCGATATCGAACACCGCTTCGATCACCGCCCGCTGCTCGCCGGCGCGTATCACGTCGGTGGCGGCGCGCTCCCCGAGCACGAGTGAGAGCGCGCCGACGATGATCGACTTACCGGCTCCGGTCTCACCGGTGAGCACAACAAGCCCCGGGTCGAACCGGAGGTTCAGGTCCTCGATGACCGCGTAGTTCTTGATCCGCAGCTCGGTCAGCACGGCGATAGAAGGCTAGTGATCGGTCTTCATCCCCTCGGACACGTCGCCCCACTTGAGCTTGCGGCGAAGCAGCGAGAAGAAGGACTGTCCGGGTAGGCGAACGAGACGCACGATAGTGAGGATGAGATCCTCGGGCGACGAGACGACCTCGAGTGTGATCTGGGCGCTGGCTCGCAGCACGAGCGGGCGTACGGCCAGCGTGTGGGGGCAGATGGGCGTCACGACGATGGCGTCGAGTCGCGGGTCCACGATCGGGCCGCCGGCCGACAGCGAGTAGGCGGTGGACCCGGTGGGTGTCGCCACGATCACTCCGTCTGCCCGGTAGAGGCCTACTTCGTCCTCATCCACCCAGACCTTGAGGTGCACGACTCGGACAAGGCCACCACGGTGCAGGACAGCGTCGTTCAGCGCGTAGAACGGCTCGGCCTCGTCGCGCTGGTGCTGGAGTCGCACCTCGAGTCCCATGCGCGTGTCGAGAACGAAGTCGCCACGTGCGATCCGCGCCAGGGATCCCTCCAACTCCTCGACGGTGACCGCCGTCAGGAAGCCGAGCCGCCCGAGGTTGACCCCCAACACAGGAGTCCCTGCCGGCCCTGCCCAACGGGCACCGCCCAGCAGAGCGCCGTCACCGCCCAGTGTGACCAGAAGGTCAATCTCCTCCGGGAGCCCCGGCAGCTCCCCGACATCCGCCTCGCGCCCGCCGCGGAGCTCGGGAGCCACTAATAACTCGAACCCGTGCTGCGGCGCGACCTCCACAAGGCGATCCAACGCCTCGGGGACGTTTCTGTACCTGGGGTTACCGACTACGCCGATCCGTTTCATCCGGCTCACACCTCGCTGCTGCCAATAACGATGACCTCCGGGGGTCAACGCGACGTCAACACCGGCGCGGGGCCCTGCCCCGGCCCCCGCCCGCCGCCCACCTTAACTCTCGCGTTCCACGACGTGGATGGCCAGCCCCTCGAGCGATGGGCTCTCGATACCCGCCCGGCGAAGTGCCTCGGTCGCTTCTTCAGCCAGGCGCCGGGCCTCGGCGCGCGCCCGCTCCATACCGAACACGCCCGGGTACGTCGCCTTGCCGAGCTCGCGGTCGCTACGGGCGTCCTTGCCCAGGGAGTCGGTCGTGCCCTCCTCGTCCAGGACATCATCGGCGATCTGGAAAGCGAGTCCGACCTTCTCGCCGTAGTCGGTGAGCGCCTGCAGTGTCCCCAGCTCCAAGCGCCCGACCCGGCCGCCCAATCGCGCCGCCGCGCAGATCAAGGCACCGGTCTTCCGGCGGTGGATCTCGACCAGCTCGGCACCCGTCACCGCCCGCCCTTCGCTGATCAGGTCGAGCACCTGGCCGCCCACCATGCCCTCGGGTCCCGCCGCCTCCGATAGCTCAGCCACCAACACGGCGCTCTCCGCCGCGGACAGTCCCATAGCCCGGGCCTCTCCGGCCACGACCCAGCTCGCCAGGGGGACCATAGCGGCGGCGGCGATCGTCGCGCGCTCGGCGCCGAAAGCGCGATGGCACGTGGGACGGCCGCGCCGCCAATCATCATCGTCCATGCAGGGAAGGTCGTCGTGCACAAGGGAGTAAGCGTGCACGATCTCCAGCGCCGTCGCTAACCTTCTAACCCGGTCATTCGGCGCACATCCCGAGATTTCGTAGCTGGCGAGGAAGAGGATGGACCGGAACCGCTTACCTCCACCCTCGCAGGCGTAACGGATCGGTTCGGTCAGCCACTCGTCGACGCCGCGGAGGTATTCGTCGAGAACCTGCGTCAGGGCGTGATCGACCTGTTCTCGTGTCTCTTCGAGGTACGTGTTGAAGTCGTGCACCGTGTAACAGTGGTCGGTGGTCGGTAGTCGGTGGCCAGTAACTGAAGTAGGAACCGACAACTGACAACCGACAACCGACTACTCCTCTCCGGGGTCCGCATCCAGATCGACGTCCGCCAGGCGCTGTCGCCCGCGCCTGTCTACCAGCACCTGCTTGATCCTGCCTTCCGACTCGATCAGCTCGCGTTCCGCGGTGCGGATCAGCTCCATCCCTTCATCAAAGAGGCGGAGCGCATCCTCCAGCTCGAGTTCCTCGCGCTCGAGGCTCTCGACGATCTGCTCGAGCCGGTTCAGTGCCTTACCCAGGCGGAATTTCTCAGCCATAGCTTCTCAGGCCTCTTCGCTCACGGACTCTGCTCGAGCATGCACTCGACCGTCCTTGAGGCGCAGGGTGAACTCAGACCCGGGGCGGAAACCGGAGACTCCCCGGATCACCCTGCCCTCCCGGTCCAGCGCCAGGCTGTACCCACGGTGCAAGACTTCCATCGGGCCCAGCGCCCGGAGGCGCCGGCGAAGCGTTTCGACCACGAGTTTGCGGCGCGCGATGCCTCCCTGCACTGTCTCGAGCAGGCGTTCTTCGAGACGTTCGAAGCGCTGCCGGCCACGCACGACGCTGCCCTGCAGAGACGCCGCCAAACCCTCTCGGGCCCGGCCGAGGTCGGCGCGCAGACGGGTTCGGTCGGGCACCGCGATCTCGGCTGCGGCTGACGGGGTCGCGGCACGGATGTCGGCCACGAGGTCGGCGAGTGTGATGTCGACCTCATGGCCCACGGCCGAGATGACCGGTATCGGTGACGCCGCAATCGCCCGGACTACACGCTCATCGTTGAAGGCCCGCAGATCCTCCAGCGAACCGCCCCCGCGCCCCACTATGAGGACCTCGGCACGGGCCGGCCGGCCGGCATGCTGCAGAGCGTCAACGAGAGAGCCGGGCGCTTCGTCGCCCTGCACCCGTGCAGGGTAGACCAGTATGTCGGTCCAGGGTGCGCGGCGGCGGATGATCGAGAGGATATCGCGGACCGCCGCGCCCTCCGGCGATGTGATCACGCCCACGCAGGCCGGATGGCTCGGGATCTCCCGCTTGCGGGCCGGGTCGAGGAGACCTTCGGCCTCGAGCTTCGCACGCAGCCGCTCAAAGGCAAGCCGCCACAGGCCCTCGCCCTTTGCGGTCAGCTCACGAACGACGAACTGGAAGCGGCCGGCGCGCTCATAAATCGACAGGTACCCGAGAGCATGGACCGCCATGCCTTCGGGCGGCTCGGCGGGCAGCGAGCGGGCCGCCTCACGCCACATGACGCAGCTCAGCTGCGCCCCTTTGTCTTTCAGTGTGAAGAAGCAGTGGCCGGCGGCATACCGCTTGAATCCGGATACTTCGCCGGCCACCCAGATGAGCGGTAGCGACCCTTCGAGGAGCTTTCGCGCCAGCGCGTTGACCTGGCTAACGCTCCAAACCTCTGGAACCCGATCGCGACCGAGAGCGCCTGTGTTCGCCGCCTGGAAGAACAGGTCGTGGTTCACGAAACGCCGGTGATCTCCCGCGCCGCCTGAACGCAGTTGGTGAGCAGCATGGCGATCGTCATCGGCCCGACGCCGCCGGGCACCGGTGTGATGGCGCTGGCGACTTCGGAGACCTCGTCGTAGGCCACGTCGCCCACCAGCCTGTAACCCTTCTCGCTGCCGGCGTCGTCCACCCGGTTCACGCCAACGTCGATGACGACCGCGCCGGGCTTGACTGATTCCGCCTTCACGAACTCGGGCACGCCGATCGCGGCCACCAGGATGTCGCCCTCGCGGAGAACGGCCGGTAAATCGGGCGTACGGCTATGGGCGAGCGTCACGGTGGCGTTCCCGCCCTTCATCTTCTGCGAGAGCAGCACCGCCAGCGGCTTGCCGACGATGTTCGACCGTCCGACAATCGCCACACGCTTCCCTGAAGGATCGTTGCCGGTCCGCATGAGCAACTCGACGACCCCGGCCGGGGTCGCGGGACGAAAGGCTGTGGGATCGCCAATCATCATCCGACCCACGCTAACCGGGTGAAATCCGTCGACGTCTTTCTCGGGAGCGATCCGGAAGATGATGTCCTTTTCCTCGATCTGCGGGGGCAGCGGAAGCTGGACGAGGATGCCGTGGACCGACTCGTCGGCGTTGAGTCTGTCTATAACGACCTCGAGCTCGTCCTGGGTCGTCTCCTTAGACATCCTGATCACTTCCGACTTGATGCCCGTCTCATCGCATGCCTTCGCCTTCATCCGCACGTAGACGCCGCTGGCCGGGTTCTCACCCACGAGCACTACCGAGAGTCCCGGCGTGACACCCTTGGTCGCCAGCTCATCTACCGCCTGCTTGACTTCCCCGCGGATCTCGGCCGCTATCCGTTTACCATCGATTACCTCTGCCACCCCAGTCACTCCTCTTCATAGACCAGATCGATACGTTCGATGTTCTTCGCGTGCCCGGAAGCCGCGTCGACATCGACGATGGCTCCCTGCAGCCTCAACTCGCCGTCGGCCGGCTCGAGACGGACCCGCCGTCCCAAGGCCTGCCTCTGGATCGCCTGCTCGGCCCGGTAGCCGATCACGCCACAATGGGAACCGGTCATACCCAGATCCGTGATGTACGCCGTGCCGCCCGGCAGGATGCGGGCATCGGCCGTCGGCACATGCGTGTGCGTTCCGACTATCGCACTGACCAGCCCGTCCATGTACCGGGCGAACGCCTGCTTCTCGGCGGTAGCCTCGGCGTGGAAGTCTATAACGATGATGTTCGTATCAGCCCGAAGCTCATCGACCAGAGCACGGCCTACCCGATACGGATCGTCGAGGGCTGGCATGAACACACGGCCTTGCAAGTTCAGTACCGCCACTTTACCGGCTCCGACCTCGACGACGTGGGCTCCGCTGCCCGGGTTGCCGGGCGGGTAGTTGGCTGGTCTCAAGAGGCGAGGCTCCGATTCGAGCAGCGTTAATCCCTCAGGGCGGTCCCAGATGTGGTTGCCCGAGGTGACAACGTCGACGCCCATATCGAGGAGATCCGACACAGTCGCCCCCGTCACGCCGAAGCCGGCCGCCAGGTTCTCGCCGTTGGCGACGACGACGTCTGCCGCCTTTTCCTCGCGCAGGTGCGGAAGAAGTGCTCGGGCAACCCGGCGTCCGGGTCTGCCCACTAAGTCGGCAACGAAGAGGATTCTCATATGCTGGGGCCGGATCGTGCCGCGGCAGGCTCGACCGCCAGGCGACCGTTACTACCAGCCGCCCTAGCGGGCGAAGTCCACGGCGCGTGTTTCCCGAACGACGACGACCTTGATCTGTCCTGGGTACTGCAGCTCTTGCTCGATGCGCCTGGCCGTCTTCTCACTGAGCACCGCCATCTCGTCGTCGGACACGGATTCCGGCGTGACCATGATGCGGACCTCGCGCCCGGCCTGGATGGCGAAGCACTTCGCCACACCGTCGTAGGAGGTGGCAATCTCCTCGAGTTTCTCGAGACGCTTCACGTAGGCCTCGAACGACTCGCGGCGCGCGCCCGGACGCGCGCCCGAGATCGCGTCGGCGGCCGTGAGCAGGAACGTCTCAGGGTAGCGGGCCGGCTCTTCGCCGTGATGAGCGCAAATGGCGTTGAGCACCTGGTCCGGCTCACCGCAACGCTTGCAGAGCTCGTAACCCAGCTCGACGTGCGTACCCTCATGCTCGTGCGTCATGCCCTTGCCGATGTCGTGCAGCAAGCCCATGCGCTTGGCCATCTTTGCGTCGAGGCCGAGTTCCGCGGCCATATTGCCGGTGAGGTTAGCGACCTCCTTCGAATGCTGTAGCTGGTTCTGGCCGTACGAAGTCCGATACCTCATGCGGCCGAGTGTCTCCATGATCTGGTGGTGGAGGCCGTGGATGCCGAGCTCGTAGCACGCCTCTTCCGCCGCCTCCTGCATGCTCTGCTCGACCTCTTTCTTCGCCTTATCGATCACCTCTTCGATACGGCCCGGATGAATACGGCCGTCGGCCACGAGCTTGTCCATGGCGATCCGTGCGATCTCGCGCCGCACCGGGTCGAAGGCCGAGAGGATCACAGCTTCCGGCGTGTCGTCCACGATAACGTCGACACCGGTCAGATTCTCGAAGGCGCGGATGTTCCGGCCCTCGCGCCCGATGATCCTTCCCTTCATCTCGTCATTGGGAAGCGGAACTACCGAGACGGTTGCCTCGGCAGCGTGATCGGCAGCGATTTTCTCCACCGCCATCGAGACGATGTTCCGAGCTTCGCGCTCGGCGCTACGCGTCGCCTCTTCTCTAATCAGCCGAACGGACTTCGCCGCCTCAGCGCGCGCCTCCTCCTCGATCATCCGCATGAGCTCGCGCTTCGCGTCGTCTGCCGACATGCCGGCCAGGCGCTCGAGTCGCCGATGCTGATCCGCCACGAGCTCGTCGTAGCGGGCGCTTTTCTCTGCGACGGTCTGCTCCTGCTCATCGAGCTCGCCGGCGCGTTTGTCGAGCTGGTCGTGCTTCTGATCGAGCAGCGAGTACTTGCGGTCGAGCATGCTCTCCCGGTCCACCAGGCGCCGCTCCATCCGCTCGATCTCACCGCGCCGCTTGGCGAGCTCTTCGTCCAAGCTCTCCTTGGCCCGGAGCACCTCTTCCTTGCCCGCGAGCTCCGCGCCTCGCTTCGTGTTCTCAGCAGCGGCCTTCGCGTCCTCGACGATCTTCGCCGCCTCCGCTTCCGCCTTTAGACGCTGCTGGTTGATTCCCCCGAGCTCGAATCGCCGCACGAGGAGCAGCGTGACGGCCCAGCCGATGAATCCGCCGACCGCCACGGCGACTAGGGCTACGATCCAGTTCACGACGTCTCTCCTCTATCCCGTCCGGGAAGTTGTGCTCCCGGACACAAAAAAGCGGCAGGCCCTGAACCCTGCCGCTGGAAGCATCTGCTACAGCTTATGTGCCAGAAAACAGCTTTGCCGCCGGCGGTTGATGCCGGCATCGATGAGGTCGCACTACCTCCCGACGGCTCTACACATCCTCACTCCAGGTCCACGACCTGGCAAAGAGATGAGATAGGGCGTCGAACAGATCCGATAACTATGCAAAGCTGCTTTCTGAGCGAAATTGCCATTTCCCAGTCTGCCACAGGGCCAACGGGAATAATAGACAGTCCTGCAAGGGTTTGGCAAGTTCAGTCGCCCGACGCCTGCTCGACGACGGCGAGCACCTCGGCCTCGAGGCGCTCGGCGCGTTTCTCCGCCAGCCCCTTGACCACCTCCACACCTTCGCGCATGCGGAAGAGCTGATCGGTGACGGCAAGAGCGGTGAGAATAGCAACCTTCTTCTGGTCTACGACCCCGCTCTCCTCGCGGATCTCTTTGGCCGTGCGATCAACGTGTTGGGCCACGCGCTGGGTGTATTCGGAGCTGGTCTCCGACTTGATGGTGTAGGTTTCGCCGAGGATCTGAACGTCAACCATCTCCTTGCCCTGGCTCTCCTCGTTCGTCATCGGGCGTCCTCCAAGAATTCGACCTCACGGGCCAGTTTCTCGGCCTGTCGAAGGCCGTCTTCCAGTTGCTTGCGAAGCTGCACGTTTTCGGCGCGAAGGCGCCCCAACTCGCCGGCTGCGTCGGACGCGTCCAGCTCGCCGACTTTGCCGAGGTTGTCGAGCACCTCCTGAAGGCGCCGGCGCTCGGCTTCCGAAGCGGTCGCGCGCTCGCGCCAAACCTCGAGCTGGCGCAACGCGCGGCGCACCGCGCCTTCGAGGACGTCAAACTGCGGGAACTCGATGGTGTGCTTACGCTCCTCGGACTGCGACATTGAGCTTCTCCTGCAGCGCGGAGGTGATCTTACTGAGAGCGGTGTCGACCTCTTCGTCAGTTAGGGTACGATCCGCCGCCCGGAATCTCAAGCGCCACGCCACCGAGCGTGTGCCCTCGGGCAGGTTCTCCCCCTCATAAACGTCGAACACCGAGAGGCTCTCGAGAGTCGCCGGCCCGGTTTCGCGGATCACGACGCCGACCTCGGCGGTCGCGATGCGCGTATCCACGACCAGAGCGAGGTCACGTTCCACAGCCGGGTGGACCGGCAGCGACCGGTAGGCGACGGTAGACGGCCGACCGGGGGTGACCTCGACCTCCAGCGCCCAGACGGGGCCGGCCCAGGGCGGCGCGTCGACGCGCGCCGCCGGTAGGCGGTCGGCCCAGCCCAGCGTACGACCCTCCGGTGTCACTACTTCGAGGGCCCCTTCCGGGCTCCCCGAATGGCCGTCGGGGTCGACTGGGCGGACCTCCGCGCCGGGCGTCGCCAGCGTGGCAACCGTGACCAGTATCCACTTCAGATCCCAAATGTCCCACTCATCACCCTCGGCCGACCAATGGGAAGGCGCTCGCTGACCCGTCCAGGTTGCGGCGATCCTGATGCTCTCCGCCGGCACGGGCCCTTCGGCGGCGCCGAAGGCGGTGCCCAACTCGAAGAGTCGGACGTCCCTCTGGCCGCGGGCGAGGTTGTGCTCGACGCGATGGATGAGACCCGTGAGAAGATCGGCTCGCAGGTGATCCTCGCGCTCCGAGAGGGGGTTCAGCAGCCGCACCGTGCCTTCACCTTCAGGCACGAACGGCGTTGTCTTCGCTTCCAGGAAACCGAGGCCGATCATCGCCTCGCGCAGGCGATGGAAGGACTCGACGTAGTCGTCCTCGCGGACCCTCGTAGGCCGGAAGGTCCTCATCTCGCCGGGGAACTTGTCGTAGCCGTGACGCCGAGCGACCTCCTCGATTAGGTCGACCTCCCGCTCGATGTCGGGGCGCCAGGTGGGGACCTCGACGTCGAGGCTTCCCTCGTCGCCTTCCCGCACCCCGAAGCCGATCGGCTCGAGACATTCTCTTATCGTGCCCGCGCCAAGCTCGACGCCGAGCAGATGCTCCACGCGCCCGGGCCTCAGCGTAACGGTGCGGCGCGCAGGCGGCCTCGGGTTCACATCGATGATTTCGCTATCGAGGGAGCCACCGGCCAGGGTAAGGATGAGCTCGATCAGGCGTTGCATGGCCCGCGGGAGCCCGTCCGGGTCGATGCCGCGCTGGAAGCGGAAAGACGCATCGGTATCGAGAGCCAGTCCCTTTACGGCGCGCCTGACCCGCCTGGGATCGAAGTAAGCGCACTCGAGGAACAGGTCCCGCGTGTCCTCGGTGACCTCGGTGGCCTCACCGCCCATGAGACCCGCCATCGCTGTGGGCACCTCGGCATCCGCAATCACCAGCATCTCAGGATCCAGCACTCGATCCTGCCCGTCCAGCGTGCGGAGCCTCTCGCCCTCTTGCGCCCTGCGGATCACAACCGCCGGCCCGCCCAGCGTGGCCAGGTCGAAGGCGTGTAACGGCTGGTTCAACTCGTGGAGCACGTAGTTCGTGGCGTCGACGACGTTGTTGATCGGCTGCTGGCCGATGGCACGCAGCCGGTTCCCGAGCCACTCGGGCGACGGGCCGATTGTGACACCGCGGACAACCGCACCCAGGTAACGGGGGCACCCTTCGGCGTCTTCGATCCGCACGGTGACGCCTGCGGTGACGCCCTCGGTTTCAGCCTTGGCAACCGAGCTGCTCGAGCAGCGCACGTGGTCCGGGAAGTCGGGGAACCGCAGGTCAGCTTCCCCGCCGGGCGCCAGCTCGCGGGCGACGCCCCAGTGGCCGAGGAGGTCCGGCCGGTTCGGCGTCACATCTACGTCGAGGCGATAGTCGTCAAGTTCCAGGGCCTGTAGCAGCGGCTGTCCCGGTTCGAACTCGCCGTGCAGCTGCATGATACCGGCCGAGTCGCGGCCGATGCCGAGCTCACGCTCGGAGCAAAGCATTCCCTCGCTCGGCTCGGCGCGCAGTTTGACTTTCTTGACCAACACGCCGCCGGGCAACGTCTGTCCGGCACCGACGAAGGGGTAGAACCCGCCCTCCACGACAACCGGCGCGCCGGTGACGACCTGCACCGGCTTGTCGCGGCCGACATCGACCTGGCAGATCACCAGCTGATCCGCGTTAGGGTGCTTGCCGATACTCAGGACTTTGCCGATGACCAGCTCGCTCAATCCTTCGCCGAGCCATAAGACGTCGTCCACTGGAACGGCGGTGTAGGTCAGCCGCTCAGCGAGCTCCGCCGCCGAGTCCTCGATCGTAGGCGCCAGCTCCTTCAGCCAGTGGTAGGAAACGTTCATCGCTCAGAGGACCATGAGTGCGGCGCCTTCCACTCAGGCGCGCTCGAACTGATTGAGGAAACGCACATCGCTCTCGTAGAGCAGTCGGATGTCCGGAATCCGATAACGCAGCATAGCGATCCGGCCAACACCCATCCCGAAAGCGAACCCCGTGTAGCGTTCGGAGTCATAGCCGACGTTGTCGAAGACCGCGGGATCCACCATACCGGCCCCCATGATCTCCAGCCAGCCCGTCCCCTTGCAGGCGGAGCAGCCTTCACCGTGGCACAGCAAACAGGAGACATCGACCTCCGCCGACGGCTCGGTAAACGGGAAGAAGGAAGGTCGGAACCGCGTCGCGGTATCTTCGCCGAAGAACCTGCGTACGAAATAGCTGATGCTCGCCTTGAAGTCGACGAAGCTGATCCCCTCGTCGACCGCGAGCCCCTCGATTTGCTCGAACGCCGGCGCGTGCGAAGCATCGAAAGGGTCGCGGCGATACACGAGCCCCGGAACCACGATCCTCACCGGCGGCTGCCACTCCTGCATCACCCGCGCCTGCACCGGCGAGGTGTGGGTACGCAACACGATGTCGTCTGCAAGGTAGAATGTGTCTTGTTCATCCGCGGCGGGATGGTCGAGCGGCGTGTTAAGCGCCGTGAAGTTGTACCAGGTGCTCTCCGCCTCAGGCCCGCGGGCGCGAACGAAACCCAGTTCCTTGAAGATGTCGCAGATCTCGTCGGTTACGAGCGTGCACGGATGACGGGCACCTCGCCAGCGCCCGCGCCCCGGTAGGGTGAGGTCGACCTCGGGCGCCCCGTCCGTTGGAGCGTCCGCCAGCTCGGCGACCCGTTGGTCGAGCAGTTCCACCAAGCGGCTCTTGACGCGGTTCGCTTCCGCGCCCGCTTCGGGCCGCAGTTCCTGGGGTAGATCCCTTACGCCGCGCAGCAATTGGGTAAGGCGAGCCTTACGGCCGAGGAACTCGACGCGAACGCGCTCCAGCTCATCGGGAGCGGTAGCGGCACGTATGGCTGCCGATCCGCTCTCCTCGAGCTCGCGTAGGCTGGAAAGGAAATCTTCCATCACGGCCACGCCGCGCTAACCGGCGAGTGCCTCTTTGGCGACCACCACCAGGTCTCCGAAGACACTCGGATCCCGGACGGCGACCTCGGCCAGACTCTTTCGGTTGAGCTCGACGCCGGCGGTGCGCAGCCCGTTCATGAAGTGCGAGTAGGTGATATCGTGCTGGCGCGCAGCGGCGTTTATCCGCGTGATCCACAGCCGGCGGAAGTCCCGCTTGCGATTACGCCGGTCGCGGTAGCTGTAGCTCCACGATCGCTCGACTGCGTTCTTAGCTGTGCGGTAGAGCTTCGAGCGGCCACCGCGGTAGCCCTTCGCCAGTCGGCGTATCTTCTTCTTCTTCTTGTGTCGTGCGACCTGATTCGTGACCCGAGGCATCTATGACTCCTTTCTGAGGCCGTGAGCTACGCGGCGCCCGGCGGGGCGTCGCGCCGATCACAGGCCGAGCATTCGCTTCGTGCGCTTCTTGTCGGCCGCCGAAATTAGCGTCGGCTTTCGCAGGCCTCGCTTACGCTTGCGCGTCTTCTTGGCCAGGAGGTGGCTCTTGTAGGCCTTGCGGCGTTTGATTTTGCCGCTGCCGGTCTTCCGGAACCGCTTCGCAGCGCCCCGGTGCGTCTTCATCTTGGGCATCTCGACTCCGTATGTTCTCCAGC
>JBDHHM010000032.1:0-11855 GCA_039589355.1 Gemmatimonadota bacterium
CACCGGCCACCGACACACCGGCTACCGTCCGCCGCCCGGCGGCTCAACATGCCCACCGAAGCCATGTCGCATAGCGGACAATACTTTCTCCGCAAAAGTATGCTCCTGCCGCGACCGGAAGCGGGCGTATAGCGAAGCCGAGAGCACGTCGGCGGGCACGGCCTCCTCGACGGCGGTGAGAATGGTCCAGCGCCCTTCCCCCGAGTCCTGGACGAACCCGCTGTATGCAGACAGCTGCGGGTCCTTTATGAGCGCCGTGGCGGTGAGGTCGAGGAGCCAGGAGGTAACGACGCTGCCGCGGCGCCAGACCTCGGCGATCTCAGCGAGGTCGAGATCGTAGCGCCCGACGCTCTTCAGAATATCGAAGCCCTCGGCGTACGCCTGCATCATGCCGTACTCGATGCCGTTGTGGATCATCTTCACGAAGTGGCCGGCACCGGCGGGCCCGCAGTGCAGGTAGCCGTGCTCGACGCGGGCCGGGTCACCCTCGCGCCCCGGCGTGCGCTCGATTTCGCCCACACCGGGAGCAAGCGTTACGAAGATGGGGTCTAACCTCTCCACCGCCTCCTGCGGGCCGCCGATCATCATGCAGTAGCCGCGCTCGAGGCCCCAGACGCCGCCGCTGGTCCCGACGTCGACATAGTGGATCCCCTTCTCCGCCAGCTGCCGTTCGCGGCGCAGGTCGTCCTTGAAATACGAGTTGCCACCGTCGATGATGATGTCGCCGGGGTCGAATAGCTCGGCCAGCGCCATCACCGTTTTGTCGGTGGGCTCGCCGGCCGGGACCATAACCCAGGCGGCACGTGGCTTACTCAACTTCTCGGCGAACTCCTCCAGCGACGTCGCTCCTGTCGCGCCTTCGCCCTCCAGCTGCTTCACGTTGTCGGGACTCAGGTCGAAGACGACGCAGTCGTGACCGCCGCGCATCAGGCGGCGAACCATGTTCGCGCCCATCCTTCCCAGTCCAACCATTCCGAGTTGCATGACCCGTTCTCCTTTTACAGCGAGCCGCTCAGGCGGTCGCCCGCTCGATCAGCTCGCGCAGCTTCTTCAGTCCGGCCGGCACGTCACTACCCAGATGAACGCGAAGCGCGCGGCGCCCTCGTTCCGCCAGGACCTCGAAGTCGCCGCGGGCCTGAGCCGCCTTGACCGTGCCGAAAGTGTAGCTCTGGCCCGGCACCGGCAGGTCCGCCGCGTCGTCGCAGGTGATCTGCAGAAAGACACCGGTATTGGGTCCACCCTTGTAGGCCTGGCCCGTCGAGTGGAGGAAGCGGGGACCGTAACCCAGGCAGGTGGCTACGCGCCGGGCGTCCCGCACTCGGTGACGGATGGCCTGCAGCTCGGCATTGTGCTCGTCGTTCATCTCGACGTAGGCGAGCAGCCCCAGGTAGTCGCCGGCGCTCAGTCGATCCAGATGGGCCTTCAGGTACGCGGCGACCGTCCGCTCGCCGGCGGCCGCGGCGAGCTCCTTCGCGTTCCGTTCATCGGTGAACAGCTTGAGCGCGCCCTCTTCCAGGATCGGCGACTCTGCGGGTAACGCCCCGGTCTTTTCGTATTCGTCCGTCAGGGCGCGTGTCGCCAACTTGCTGGCCTCGACGTCCGGCTGGTTGAAGGGGTTGATGCCCATGACCGAGCCGGCAACCGCGGTGGCGAACTCCCAGCGGAAGAACTCCTGGCCGAGGTCGTAGAGGTCGCTGATCTCGATACGGACTACCGGCTGCCCCGCATCCGCCAGGCGCGCCACCGCAGCATCCTGATCGGCGTCCGCGCCGTCCGTCAGTCGCAGGTAGACGAAGACGCGGTCGCCGCCGTAGACCTCGGGCGCGCCTAGCCCTTCCCTGTCCACGGGGATGAGTGCCTTGCCCTCTTTCCCGGTGGACTCGGCGATCAGCTGCTCCAACCAGGCGCCCAGATCCCAGAGGGCGGGCGAGGTAACGATGGTGACCTTGTCGCGGCCGGCGCTCCCCAGCACTCCGAGTATCGCGCCCAGCACGAGGCCGGGGTTCTCTGCCGCGGGAACGCAGCCGGCGCATGCCTGAACCATCTCGTCCGCTCGATCGAGCAGGCGGTGCACGTCGAGCCCCATCGCCGCCGCCGGCACCATGCCGAAGTCGGATAACGCCGAGTAACGACCGCCTATGCTCGGTACGCCGAAGAAGACGCGGCGGAAGCCGTCGGCTTCGGCGACCGCCTGGAGCTTCGAGCCCGGATCGGTGATGGCGATGAACCGGCGTCCCGCGCCCTCTTCGCCGAGCCGCTCCTTCACGCGCTGGAAGAAATAACCCTTGAAGATGTTGGGCTCGAGCGTCGAGCCCGACTTGCTGGACACGATGAACAGCGTCCGCTCCAGGTCCACCTTACCCTCGAAGGCCTTCACCTGGGCCGGGTCGGTCGAATCGAGGACGTGCAGCTCGGGGAAGCCTTCGATCGCTCCGAAGGTCACGCTGAGGACCTCCGGGCAGAGGCTCGAGCCACCCATCCCCAGGAGCAGGATGTGGGAGATGTCCTCCTGCTTCGCCACCTCCGAGATCCGCTGGAAACGATCCAGGTGGGTCTTCAGCTGGTCCTCGGTGATCCCCAACCAGCCCAGCCAGTCCGCCTCGTCGCTCCCGGTCCAGACAGCGGCATCACGCGCCCAGAGGCGTCCCACCCTGCCGCTGGTCCCCCACTCGTCGAGCGCCGCATCGACCTGTGCCGAGAGTCCACCGGGCAGCGTGTAGGTCTGGCGCCCGGCCATCGTCTCCGCCGGCGCCCGGCAGCTCGCATTAACCGCGGCCAGCAGCTCGGCGAAGGCGTCGGCGAACAGACGCACACCATCGGCGAGCAGCCGATCGGTGACGTCCTTCAGGGAGATATCCAGTGCTTCGAGTGCGGCGAGCGTGGCCTGCGCGCCCTCGAGGTCTTCCTCCAGTGAATCGCGCGGCCGTCCATGTTCACGGAACGCGTCATAGGTGGCCGGCGGGATCGTGTTGACGGTATCGGGACCGATGAGCTCTTCAACGTAGGTGACGTCGCGGTACTCCGGGTTCTTCGTGCTTGTGCTGGCCCAGAGCAGCCGCTGGGTCTGCGCCCCAGCTCCTGCGAGCTTCTCCCAGCGCGGGCCGCTGAACAGCTCCTTGTAGCGCTTGTAGGTCAGCCTGGCATTGGCGATAGCCACCACCCCCAGTAACGCGCGCAGCCGCGCCTTGCGATCAGCATCCGCCGTACCCTCGAGCATCTCGGCGATGATCGAGTCGACGCTCGAGTCGATCCTGCTGATGAAGAAGCTGGCCACACTCGCGACGCCGGAAGGATCGCCGCCGGCCTCGACGTAGCGCTCGAGTCCCTTCAGGTACGCCTCCGCCACCCGCTCGTACATCTCCCTCGCGAAGAGGAGGGTGACGTTGATGTTGATCCCTTCGGAGATGAGCTGTTCGATGGCCGGGATTCCCTCCGCGGTCGCCGGCACCTTGATCATGGCGTTCGGTCGACCGACGGCCTTCCAGAGGCGGCGCGCCTCCTCGACGGTGCCATCCGTGTCGTGGGCCAGATCCGGCGAAACCTCGAGGCTCACGTATCCATCGCGACGCTTCGACGACTCGTAGACCGACGCCATCGCGTCCGCGGCCATCTGGATGTCCTCGACCGCCAGCCGCTCGTAGATGCCTTTCGCGTCGAGGTCCTGCGCGGCCGCCAGCCGGGCCAGGGCATCGGCGTAGTCGTTGCTGCCGGTGATCGCCTTGCCGAATATCGCCGGGTTGGAGGTCACGCCCTTGAGGCCGTCCTCATCGATCAGGCGCTGCAGCTCGCCGCCCGTGATTAGGCTTCGACGGATGTAGTCGAGCCAGACCGACTGGCCGTAATCGCCAAGCTTGACCAGCGGGTTCATATATATGTACCTCCGGGACTAGAGCTGGGTCTCTTTGGGCTAGCCCGCCGCCTCGATCTGCGCTTTGGCGGCCGCTACGACGTTGTCGACGGTGAAACCGAAGTGCCTCTGTACATCCTTAATCGGTGCAGAGGCGCCGAAGGTTTCCATGCCGATCACCGCGCCGCCAAGACCGACATATCTCTCCCACCCCTGGGCCACCGCCTGCTCAACGGCCACCCGCGCCACCACTGCCGGCGGAAGGACGCTGTCGCGGTACTTCTTATCCTGGCGATCGAACAGCTCCCACGACGGCATGCTCACGAGGCGGGCGCGCAGGCCCTCCGCCGTGAGCTGCTCGTAGGCCTCGAAGCAGAGCGCGACTTCGCTACCGCTGGCGATCAGCAGGACCTCGGGGTCCCCGGAATCGGCGCCGGCGAGCACGTAGGCGCCCCGGCGCACGCCGTCGGCCGGACCGTACTTCGCACGATCGAGGGTAGGCAGGTTCTGGCGGCTGAGAGCGAGTGCGGCGGGCTCGTGCTGGAGCTCCATCACAACGCGCCACGCCTCGGCGGTCTCGTTAGCATCGCCCGGCCTGATGACTACGAGGCCAGGTATCGCACGCAGCGCGGCGAGCTGCTCGACCGGCTGGTGGGTCGGTCCATCTTCGCCGACACCGATCGAGTCGTGAGTAAAAACGTAGATGACGGGGATCTCCATCAGTGCGGCCAGCCGGATCGACGGACGCATGTAGTCGCTGAAGATCAGGAAGGTCGCGCCGTATGGTCGCACCTTGCAGTGTGAGAGACCGTTGAGGATCGCGCCCATGGCATGCTCGCGCACACCGAAGCGCAGGTTGCGAGGCCGATAGTCCTCCGCCTGGAAGTCGCCCGCCGCGTCCTCGAACGTCAGCAGCGTCTTCGTCGAAGGCGTGAGGTCGGCCGCTCCGCCCATCAGCCAGGGAACGTTCTTGGCGATGGCGTTCAAGACTTTGCCGGAAGATGCGCGGGTAGCCATCCCTTTCGCGTCGGCCGGGAAGTCCGGGATGTCGTTGTCCCAACCGGCCGGCAGTCCCCGGTGCTGCATCATCTGGATCTGCCCTGCCAACTCGGGATACTCCGCCTCATAGGCGGCGAACCTCTCCATCCACTTGTCGCGCAACACGCGACCACGCGCGCCGACACCGGCGGCGAGGTGCTCGCGTACGTCGTCGGGCACGTGGAAATGCTTATCCTCGGGCCAGCCGTAGTTCCGCTTGGTGGCGCGAATCTCGTCCTCGCCCAGCGGTGAGCCGTGCGCATCGTGACTGTCCTGCAGGTTCGGTGCGCCGAAAGCGATGTGGCTGTCGACGACGATGAGAGTGGGTCGGTCTTCGGTCTCCTTGAACGTAGTGAACGCCTCGGCCAGCGACTCCAGGTTATTGGCGTCGCCGACGTGGGTGACACGCCAGCCGTAGGCCTTGAAGCGCGAGGCGACGTCCTCGGTGAAGGCCAGCGAGGTCGGCCCGTCGATGCTGATCTTGTTGTTGTCGTAGATCCAGCAGAGGTTCGCCAGCTTGAGGTGTGCGGCGAGCGAGGCCGCCTCCGAGGAGATGCCCTCCATCATGCAGCCGTCACCGGCCAGCGCGTAGACGCTGTAATCGAAGATGTCGAAGTCCGGCCGGTTGAAGTACTCGGCCAGCCAGCGACCGGCGATAGCCATCCCGACGCTCGCCGCGGCACCCTGCCCCAGCGGCCCGGTCGTCGTCTCCACGCCCGACGTCAGTCGATACTCAGGGTGACCGGGAGTGCGGCTCTCGAACTGCCGGAACCTCTTGATATCCTCGAGCGAGACCGCGGGCTCATCGAGTACCTTGTAGCTTCCGTCGACCTGCTTGACGCCGGCCAGGTGGAGCACCGAGTAGAGCAGCATGGAGGCGTGCCCGGCGGAGAGCACGAAGCGGTCCCGGTTAGGCCAGACCGGGTCCCCGGGATCGTAGCGTAGAAAGCGTTGCCAGAGGCAATAGGCCACCGGCGCCAATCCCATGGGCGCTCCCGGGTGGCCGGAGTTCGCCTTTTGGACGGCGTCCATCGATAGGGTGCGGATCGTGTTGATGGAGAGAACATCCAGGTCCTTCTGACTGCTCATCCCGAGCCTCCCTGGTGGGTTTTTCACGTGAATGGTTCACAAGTGTAGCAGCCCCTACCCGGTCTGCAACAGGCCGGGTGGGTCTTGCGGTTCCCGAACCCCGTCCGGCACCTTGGCCCATGCGTATGTCGAAACTTTTCGGGGAAACCCTCCGCGCGACGCCCGCGGAGGCCGACTCGGTGGGCCACGGGCTGCTGCTGCGGGCCGCTTACATCCGCTGGGTAGCGCCCGGCATCTCCAGCTACCTGCCCCTGGGACTGCGTGCCAGCGCCAATATCGAAGCGGTCGTTCGCGAGGAGATGGACTCGATCGGCGCCCAGGAGGTCGCCATGCCGCTATATCAGCCTGAAGCCTATGGCGGTGTTCACGGTGTCCCTCACCGCGCCGAGCGCGGCGTTGATCGCCTGCTCGACCGCGATGATACCCAGTCCTTCGATCGTGAGCAGAACAGTGCGCGACGCGTTCTTCTGGATCTCCATGTGCAGGCGAGCCTTCTTCTTGCTCAGCTTGCCCGCCGCGTGGAGGCGGACGATCATCGCTATGCTCTCGGCGGTCTTTTTGAACTCCGCCTTCGCGTAGTCCTTGATCTCGGGCCAGCTGTCCTCGAGGACCGCCCGCGATGCCTCCAACATCTGCTTCGCCAGACTCGGCACCCTGATAGCCATGGCCTCCCCCTTACTGACCCCGTTTCTTGGCCAGCTCCAACGTCAAGATCGCCAGGAAGCTCTGCTGAAACGCTGCGCGTAACGGTTCCAGCTCCTCCGGACTGTCGAACCCCAACTTGTGCAGCTCCTCGAGGTTGTCGACGTTCTGGGCGACCAGATCGATCTGCTCGACGGTAATCTCGTTCTTCGGCCGGGCGGCGGCGCGCACCCGTATGACGCTCAACTCGGCGCGCACTTCATCGTAGAACTCGATGTAGTTGTCGTGGTCCGCTTCGGGCGTGTAGAGGTTGCGCTCGACGTCGATGAAGAAACGCTCGAACTCGCGCTGCAGCGCCGTGACCGACCGGTCGGTGATCTCATCGTAGTCGGCCACCAGCTTTATCTGGCAGCCGAGCCCGGTCAACGCCGTGGCCAGCACGGTGAGCTGCAGCGCTCGACGCAGCACCCCTCTGGTATGTTTCCCGCTATGTCTCATGTCGGCCCTCTCCCAGCCAGGACTCGAGGCAACGATCGAAGTAGCCGGTGACACGTAAGAATGCTCCATTATATACGACGTGACTTGCAGCGGCGATCAACGCGCCGAGTATCGACAGCCAGACGGGAATCAGTCCGAAGAACCAGAGGACGTTCCCGGCGATAGCGCGCACCCACTTAACGAGGGTGACGAACGGGCGTACCTTCCCTAGCTTCCGCATCAGCTTCGGCCAGAGTACGTACCAGGCGACCAGCAGCGCTATTCCCAGAACCCATACGACCACCGGCACCGCTCGGTCCACTGGAAAAGGCCAGAGCCGCGCCAGCACACCGCCCACTGCGGCGCCGAGATCGGCGAGCGACAGGCGAACCTCCCAGCCGGCGACGATCGCACCGCCAAGCACAGCGAGGGTGAACAGCCACGCTTCCCACGCCCGCAGTCTCAGCGACCTGAAGAAACGTAGGGCGCCCGCCTCGACGACTCTCCGTTCACGTCCAGCGGCGAATCTCCGTTCCTGGCAATCCTCGGACCTCATCCGCGGCAGCGGAGCGCGCTCCGCCGGTTTCCAGTCGGGCGACGAGAACGGGGATCCGGCAAGGTACCGGCGCACGAAGCGATCGGCGAGCGAGTAACCCTGGTAGACGAGGGCCGCTATCTCGCCGTCGCCGAACGCGTCGAGATCGGTGCGGATGCCGGCGATCGCATGCGATTCGGGGTGGGGCGGCAGGCCGTCCCGATCGCCGTCGTCGGGCGGCGTTGCCATGTGAAAGAACGCCGCGCCGTCCAGCCCGTATCGCTCCTTCAGATCCTCCCAGCCGGCACCCTGGCCGTCGACGCCGCTCAGACCCGCAGTGACACGACGCTCCTCCCTGAGCCTGCGAAGCTGCAGGTTGCGAACGTTGTCCATGAGGATCGAGAAGATCCGCCCCATCATCCCGAAGCGCCCCGCCGTCACCCGCTGCTCGACCTGCATGAGGCCGCCGGCATCGCTCACGATGATGTGCGTGCACTCTTCCTCGAAGAGCGCCGACATACCCTGGTTGTCGAAAACGCCACCGTCGGTCAGGCGCAGCGTGGCGACGTGCGTATCATCGTAGAGGCCGAGGATCGTGTAGGGCGGGAAGACGGGCGGGAAGCAGGCCGAGGCCGCCACCGCATCGGCCAGTGTAATCCTCTCGAAATCACGCTTCGCCTTCGAGCCGATGAGAAGGCTCGTGCGCAGCTGGTACAGATCGATGACGAACGTCATCAGAGCTTCCAACCGCTCGGGCGACTCGCCGACCAGTCCGCGGCATTCGGCCCAGACATCGGCGCCGATCTCGCGTATCGCCAACCAGAAGCGACGTGCACGGCTGCCCCGCAGCAGGCCTCCCGGCACGCCGTCCCGCGGCCCGCGGCACACGTACCACGCCTCTTGCTTGGCGGCCCGCAACTCGCCCAACTCGCACATCATGAAGCGCCGCGTGGGAAAG
The DNA here is from genome assembly GCA_039589355.1 of Gemmatimonadota bacterium. Taxonomy (GTDB): domain Bacteria; phylum Gemmatimonadota; class Gemmatimonadetes; order Palauibacterales; family KS3-K002. The sequence continues at coordinate 8,587 of JBDHHM010000032.1, forward strand.
CCGGGTCGGCAGATGGCGTCGAGGACCGGCCAGGGTGCGAGGTCGATGGCTGCCTCGTCCAGTACTCCTCGAACGTGTTTCCCGAACTCGACCCTCTGCTCGGCGGTGGCGTCCTGCCACAGCCGCCGGAGGATCGCCGCCACCACCGCCTCGGACTCGAAGCCCCGCGGTGGCGCCTCGACGCTCCGCAAGAGGTCCTCGAGCTCCTTCTCGGCAAGCTCGCGCCGGTAGGCGACGAGGGCATCGATCTCATCGTAACGCAGGAACCCAAGTACCGAATCGCCGACCTCGACGCTGGTGAACCGCCAATCGCGACCCGAGTTGAGAGTCGTGGCGTTGAGGACGAGTTGCGGGATCTTGGTCGAGCGCGCGCGGTTGTACTCCGCGACCCCGCCGACGACTTCTTCACCACCCGGTCGGAAGCGAACGTCTTTGAGGGCGACCTCGCCCGGTCTCCCTTCACGCTGCAACTGACCCTTGTGGCGAAGCTCGTCGACGATCCGGCTGTACAGATGACGCTCGTACAGCCGACCCATCCGCTGGGCGAGAGTCCGGTTCGATATGATGATCCAGAGGGTCGCGAACGGGTTCAGCAGCAGCCGCGTGCGTAGGTTCTTGCGAACCCCCTCGAGGAAGTCGCCCTGGACCTCGTTGACGATCGCAACGTAGTCGTCGCTGTCCAGATCGGCCTTGCGATCGATGTACTTCTTGAGGACGAGGATGTAGAGAGCGGCCAGTATGGAGCCGCCGGACACGGTGGAGAGGACCTCCACGTGCCTGAGGACGTCGAGCTCGGCCAGACGCCGCAGAACGCCGAGATGGAAGAAGGATGCCCGGAAACCGCCACCGGACAGCGCGAGGCCTAGCTTGCTGCGCCTATCGTCCACAGTGAGGATCGTGCTTCAAGGGAGGCTCCCGATGTATGAAGAAAGTCTGGGACGGCGACGCGCGGTGCGCAAGACTCTCAGAGCGTTGGACGAAACAAAAGGTGAGCACCAGAGACACGGGTGCTCACCCGGTTGATCGATCTAGATTGTCATCTTCGCAGTGGAGGGATGACAGAAGGCGATCATCCCGCACGCTACGAAACTACTCGCCGTAGTAGCGCTTCGCCTGGATCTTGCCGGTCTTGGCCTTGATCTTCAGGTAGCCTCCCGACTTCTTCGCCAGCGTCCTGCCCTTCTTGACGGCTATTGCCTTCTTCCTGTGGAAGCTCTCCGGCGATCTCTTGCCCTCCCTCTGCACGTGCCAGCCGTCGTTGTGGCTTTTCACCACGAAAGTCGCCTTCGCCATCTTAACCCCTCCCTCGAGTTAGGCGGCCGGTGCTGGAGTCGTTAGTATTATCAGGCTAACGAGCCGCCGGCGCAAGGCTGACGTCACGATGCGGCCCGAGGCCCTCGAAACGCGCGTGTCGCCGTTGCAACCGAAGAACTCACTGAACGTTCTTCAAGACAGCCAAGAGGTAGTCCCAAAACTTCTCCACGGAGTCGATGTGCATCTTTTCGTCGGGCGAGTGAACGCCTTCGAGCGTCGGGCCGAAGGATATCATGTCCATGCCCGGATATTTTTCGCCGATGATGCCGCATTCGAGTCCGGCGTGAACGGCCTGGACGCCGGGCTGCTTGCCGTAGAGCTGCTGGTAAGTCGACTTCGCGATCTTGAGGATCGGTGAGTCGAGGTTCGGCTTCCATCCGGGGTAGCCCGAATCCTGCACGACCTTGGCGCCGCCCAGCTCGAGGACCGTTGCGACCGTCTGGACGATCTCTTCGATCTCGGAAGCGACCGAGCTGCGCTGACTGGTCTCCAGCATGACCTTGCTCTTCACCGTGCTGATGACCGCGACGTTGGTCGACGTCTCCACCAGCCCCGGAATGTCGGCGCTCATCTTGGTGACGCCGTGAGGCAGCGCGACGAGCGCTTTGATAATCAGCTCTTGCTGGTCCTTTTTCATAACCTGCCGCTCGATATCACTTGTATCGCGCTCCAGTGTGATCGACAGGTCGGGATCGACGCTGGCGAGCTCGACGCCGATCATCTCGTCGAACATCTTGGCGATCGCCTGTGCCTTGCGGACCTTGTCCTTGGGTACGAAAACCAGGGCCTCGGCCTCGCGGGGAATCGCGTTCCGCTTGTTGCCACCTTCGATGTGGGCGAGACGCACACCGATCTCGTGCAACTCATAGAGCACTCGGGCCAGCGTCTTGATCGAGTTGCCGCGCCCCTTGTCGATCTCGAGCCCCGAGTGGCCACCGACCAACCCCTGCACTTTGAGCCGCATGGGGACCGAGCCGCCCGGCGCTCGCATGAAGTTCATTCTCCAGGTACCCGAAGTGTCGCGGCCGCCGGAGCAACCGACGAAGATCTCGCCTTCTTCCTCGGAATCGAGGTTGAGGAGAGTCCTGCTCTCGACGAAGCCGGGCTTGAGGAAGCCGGCGCCGGTTAGCCCGGTCTCCTCGTCGACGGTGAACAGGAACTCGAGGGGCCCGTGTTCTAGAGAGCGATCCTCCATGATAGCCAGGTGCGTCGCGACGGCGATGCCGTTGTCGGCGCCGAGTGTCGTGCCGTCCGCCATCAGGATGTTGCCCTGGCGAACGAGCCGGATCGGGTCATTCTCGAAATCGTGCTCGACGCCCTTGTTCTTCTCGCAGACCATGTCGAGGTGACCCTGCAGGCAGACGCTGGGCGTGCCCGCGCGGCCGGCGGAGGCCGGTTTCTTGACCACGACGTTCAGCGCACCGTCTTGCTTCGCCTTTAGACCGAGCCGCTTGGCGACCCCCATGACGTAGTCCGAGATCTGCTTCTCGTTCTTCGACTCGCGCGGGATCCGGCTGATCTCCGCGAAATACCTCCAGACGGGTTCGGGCTTCAATCCAGCAATAGCCAGACATCTCGGGTCCTCCCAGGGTTAGCGATCATTGGCGCGCTGGTGGTGGCAGGTCGCCGGCGGGCGGTCTCGCTTCGGATACACCACCTCCGCTCGGACCGCCCGCGCGGCTCCCAGACCCGTTCGCGAGTTACGCTCGCAGGACCCCCAGCGCCTCCCACGCTGGCTCGTGCACCTAGTATTGGGGCTTGCGGCACAAGATGCGGCGGCGACCGCCGGGTAGCAATGTCCCGCGATTCGCTCAGAAGACGGCGGTGACCTTGAAGAAGAGGGTGTTCCCCTGCTCGGAGCGCTCCCCGAATTCGCCCGTGCCGCGCTGGTAGGCCAGCTGGATCGTGCCGAACGGCGGTCGATAGCGGTAGACGAAGACGGCCTGGAAATTCTC
>JBDHHM010000033.1:0-12107 GCA_039589355.1 Gemmatimonadota bacterium
CTGCGTTTGGAGCTGCAGCGGCTGTTGGAACGGGAGCGCCGTCGTGGGCGTGGAGGAGGTCGCTAACCTCGAGCGTGCCCCGCAGTACACCCCACCCTCCGCCGCCCGTGTCCGCCTGGACATAAGGCCGCGCTACTCGCCGGCGTAATCCGCGGCCCGCGCCTTGCGCTTTCAGAAGCTGCTTACGCGAGGGGAGTAGCCGGGCTTGGGGCCTGCTTCGCAGCTGCTTGCTGTATCTCGTTGTCCTCCTAGCTTGAGTGCATACATGGGGGGAATCGAGTGTCTTCGCTTTGGCAGCGGTTGAGACAACGGAAGCTCTTCCAGTGGGCCATAGCCTACCTGGCCGGTGCGTGGCTCTTCCTGGAGTTCTTCGCTTTTGTTCTTGAGCGCTTCGGTGGACCCGATATCCTAGTCCGCATCGCCATTGTTCTTCTCGGTATCGGATTCCTCGCGGCACTCGTCCTCGCCTGGTACCACGGCGAGAAGGGGAGGCAACGGGCCAGTGCGCTCGAGCTCGGAATGCTGATAGTACTCCTCATTCTCGCCGCGGCCGCGGTGGCAAACGTGCGTAGAGCCGAGAGGCAGGCGCCGGCGACAGCAGCGGCCCCGCCGGAAGAGGCAGAGGAGCCCACAAAGCTCCCGCCACGATCTATCGCCGTGTTGCCACTGCAGAACCTGAGCGACCGGACGGAGGACCGGTTCTTCACGGATGGCATGCACGACGAGATCCTCACGCAGCTGTCGCGGATCGGGGCGCTCAAGGTGATCTCGCGGACTTCGACCGTCGAGTACCGGGGCAGCCCCAAGAATGCTCGAGTAATAGGGCAGGAGCTGGGTGCCCGCTATCTCCTCGAAGGTGGAGTGCTCAGGGTGGGTGATCAGGTGCGGATGAACTTCCAGCTGATCGACGCGGAGGAGGATGAGCACATCTGGGCGACGACGGCGGAAGCGGAAATCTCGACGGAGGAGCAGGCTCGAATCGAGCGCCCGCCGACGGGAGATCTGCAAGCCTATGAGGAGTATCTAAGAGGACGCTTCTTCCTCAACCAGCGTACAGGGGAGAGCATGCTGGAGGGGCTTGAGCACTTCCGCGCTGCAACGCGCCTGGACCCGGACTACGCGTTGGTGTATGCAGGTATCGCCGAGTCGTACTCCATGCTGGCGGCCTACGGGACAATGACCGCGCCCGAGGCGCTTCCCGAAGCGAGACAGGCTGCCCGCCAGGCGCTGGACCTTGATTCCGATCTTGCAGAGGCTCACAACGTGCTGGGCTGGATTCACTTCTGGTACGATTTCGATTGGTCGACCGCCGAGGCCGACTTCCGACGCGCCATCAGACTCCGCCCCGGCTACGCGGCGGCTCACCACTGGTACGGCTGGTACCTGACCGCGGTCGGACGCTGGGAGGAAGCGCTGCAGAGCTTCGAAAAAGCCAGAGAGCTGGATCCACTCTCGCTGATCATAAACTCGGGGGTTGGGTGGATGTATCATCTGGCCGGCGACTCGGAGCGGGCAGTGGAAGTGCTGCAGCGAACTCTCGAGCTGGACGACGGCTTTCCGAGGGCGCACTGGTGGCTGGGCGAGGCGTACCTGGGGCTCGGCAACGCGCCGGAAGCAATCTCGCATCTGGAACGGGCCGTCTCTTTGACCGGCAACCATCCCCAGTACGTGGCCCCTCTCGCATACGCGCTGGCTTCCACCGGTCAACCGGAGCGGGCGCGAAGTTTCCTGAGGACCATAGAATCCCGGGCCGGAGCCGGGTCCGGCTTCGAGTACGAGTTCGCCCTCGTCTACACCGGTCTCGGCGAGACCGACTCTGCACTCGCAGCGCTGGAGTCCGGGCTCGAAGCGAGGTCGACCTTCATGGCCCTGGCTAAAGTCGACCCCCGGCTGTCGTCGCTCCGGTCCGAGCCGCGGTTTCAGGCCTTGCTGGACGCCATGGGGTTTCCGGACTGACCGAGGAAGAAAGGGGGCAGCCCCATTTGGGAACGCCCCCATGGTTGGCTGGCTCGGTCGGCTGCGGCCGCTAGCCTCAGTTATCGCCGTCACCCGCCACCGCCACACGGCGCTCGTCGTGGTCGGCCCTCTCTGGGGCCGGCAGCTCCAAATTCGTGAGCTCGTCCGTCACATCGAAATCGTAGTCCGGGTACTCGTAAAGCGGCATTCGGGGCTGTGTTTCTCCCAGCGAGTACCCGTACACGCTCTCGTAATCCGCGACGCCCTCGCCCATCGCGTCCACCTGCTGCAGGTACTCGCTGATCGATTTCGACTCGATGACGATCACTTTGCCCATCAATTCGGTGATCGGGCTGTGCGCCCGCGTCGTGTCGTGGTCGAATTCGAGGATCCTCCGCCCGTAGCGTGTGATGCCGATGACCCGGAACGTCATGCTCTTGCCGACGGCCGGCAGGTTGAGGACGCTGCGGTCCGTCGCCAGGAACGGCAGGTCGGCCTCGGCCCGCAATGCATCGACGTTCTTGATCAGCGCTCCGGGCTCGGCCGGCAGGCGACGTATGGCGTCTTGGTGGCGTTCGGCGACCCGGCCGATGACTTTTTCCTCCAGTTCCTCCTGAACCACGCGGGCGATCGGCGCGTAGTTGAAAGTGTTCTCCCAGTAGCCTTTCACGACGAAGGTGTAGTACGGTAGGACACCGACCTCGTTCATCGCTTGCCGGAGCTTGGCGGCGTGTCCCCGTCGCGACGCAGCCGCGGTGAAGACGTGCTGGTTGTTCACTATCCAGCCGGCCGAGAGCAACTCGGCGATCGCGTCGCGCACCTCCGGCGTCACCTCCATAGCCGACTCGAAGTGCGTCTGGACCACGAACTGCTGCACGCCGATCTGCGAAGCGCGCTCCCGGAATCGCGACAGGATGTCTACCAGCTCAGGCGTGATCCTCTGTGGGAGATACACCGGCAGGCGCGTGCCCAACCGGACGCGCACGATCTCGGCGTACTTCGCGCCGTTCCTGCGCCGCCTGTTCGCCTCCTTCTTCGCGAGCGCCATGTCGTATATCGCGTCGAGCATCTGCTGCAACGCGTCGTCTGTACTCATCAGAGCGTCGCCGCCGGTGATCAGAATGTCACGAAGCTGCGAGTCCTCCTCGAAGTACCTCATCAGCTCCGAGAGCTTGTCGGGCCAGCTAGCCCTCGGCCTCAGCGCGTCGAGCTCGAAGTTCAGCCGGCCGCGTTGGAAGTCGTGCATCCGCTGGCAGGAGGCACAGAGCCCCCCACACGCCCGCCCCGTGGTATCCGGTATCAGGATGGCCACGTCGGGATAGCGCCGGTGCACGTTGTCGTAGGGCGGCAGTAGCCAGCCGGCGGCGTTGGGTTTCCCGGGCTGGACCTGGTCCTCCTTTTCCCAGGCGACGATATGGCCGAACTCGTCGACGAGCTGGCTGCTATAGATGACGTAGTGGCGGATGGCCATGTCGGCGCCGATGGCGAAGTAAGGTGCGCGAACGTGCAGCAGAGACAGGTAGTAGGGGTTCACGAAGAAGGGGATGCCTGCGTCGCGCGCACGGTAGAGGACCTTCATCGTGTCGGGATCGAGTGAATCCCCCAACATCTCGTTGAGCATTGACGGCGAGCGGACCGCGAACCTCAGGTGGAAGCGCATGTCGGTCCACCACTCCAAGGCCCTCGCGTACTTCTCCTCCTGCGACATGCTGGGGTCGAAAGCGAACTTGCGGCTGCGGATCGTGCCCCGATCGATGCAGTCGATGATGGTGTTGAGGATTCGCTCTCGATTCTCCTCGCGCAGCGCCACGATGCGTGGATCCAGTCCGGAGGGGTACTTCGCCATCCAGCCCTCCACCTGCTCGCGGGTTGGGATCCGCCGCGTGCTCTTACCGCCAAACTGCCGGAACAGATGCAGCATGTCCTCGAAGAAAGCGGGCTTCGCCCCACCCGTCCCGCGGTTCACAGCCAGCCAGATCAGCGTGATCGGGTCACTGACGGCCAACTGACCCCTCAGGTTGAGATCGACGAACTCCCGGCCGGCGTTGTCGATGTAATCGAGGATGCGGATGGCTGCGTAGTCACTCCACTCGAGTGACTCGAAGGCTCTGCGGTCGCCGCACCGTCCCTCGTAGTAGGCGAGTGCTTCGGGACTGTCGCGCAGTTTCTCCAATACCCAGTTCCGTACGCCGACCAGCGCTTCCGTCTCGTTCTTGGAGTTGCGCATGATTTCGTCGAGCGTCGGGTTCTCGTTCAGCAACAGCTTGAGAAGCCGATGCGACTTGACGCTGATCGCGATCCGGTCGAGTTCCGCTACCGGTGTCATGGCTGGTTACTCCAAAAAGCGTGGCAAGCCGGCGGGGCGTGGTCCGGATCCGTGCTTCTGAGGGCGAGGGAAGGGGTCCCGCGAGCTGCTGGGGCCCTCGGGTTCATCTCATGTATAGTACCGCCGGCGACAAGACATAGATCCCCTCCAGAGGAGCCTGCCTTTGGGAGAGCCAGAAAGAGGGCTCATGTGCTCTGCGAACAGCGCGAATCGTCCGCGGTTCCGTTTGACGGGTTGTTCGGGTGACTGTAGCGTGAGGGGAGCCGCTTCGTCCTGTGCGAGATGAACGGCCGGGGAAATCTACGCAGAAGAGGCCAGTAAGCGAGGAAGGGCAAGACATGTCGCTGACTCCGAAGGAGAAGGAGCTCGTCTCCGTGGGCGCATCGCTGGCCGCGGGGTGCAAGCTCTGCGCCAACTACCACTTCAAGAAGGTGCGCAAGGCCGGCGCCACAGATGAGGAGATCGAGCAGGCCATGACCGACGCTATCGCGGTACGCGACAGCGCTAGAAGAATAATGGAATGGCATGGACTCAAGCTTCTGGGGCGCAAGCTGCGCGGGGAAGATAGTGAGACCCCGGGTGAAGGTAAGGGCAACGCGCGTATCACAGAGCTGGTGTCTATCGCGGCCGCGTTTGCGGTCAACTGCACCTCGAGCTTGGAGAAACATATCGAGGCGGCGCGCAGCCTCGGCATAACCGATGATGACATACAGGCGGTGGTGGACCTAGGAAGGTTCATCAAGGGAAAGGCAGACTCTTACTGCTGTAAGCTCATATAGCGTGACCCCAAGCAGCAGGCCGTGAACAAAAGACAGGGACGGGCCGGAGGGTAGGTGTTCGGTGCGTGTCTCACTGGACACCTGACCCTCCACCGCCCGTGTCCGCCTGGACACAAAGCCGCTTCCCGGGGCGGAGAGTCACGCAGTCTTAGCTGCGCAAACCAATATCCCACCACAGCATAGCGTGCCGGCCCGGCGCTGGGCCGGGTCTGGCCCTCGGCCTGCCTCTCTGAGTTCCTGAAGGCCCCGCGATCGGCGGGGCGGGAATGGGAGGAGGCTCAGCGTGATGGCACTCAAAGTCCGAACCGAGGTGGTGCAGACGGCGGTGGCCGTCGCCCTCTGGATGCTGCTGGCCTTCCTCCTGGCTTGCTAGAGTCTCGATTTAGAAGTCACTTCAACAGCCGGTGGAGCCGCACGTACTCCACGTCCAGCTCGTCCTTCCACACTGCCAGAACATGACGCTCGCCGATGTCGAGGAGCCGGAGTCCGGCGGGCACCTCTACTTCGGCGACCAGTTGCCCGTCGGGATCGAACGCCAGCCAGCGGTCGTGATCGCTGCCGCCCGCGGTCGAGAGCTGGACCCACAACCGCCCGGCGATGTCCGTGGCGAGCGCCTGAAATGAGGGCTTGTGAGCGGGAAAGGGTACCTCGGCGAACCAGCGCTCGTAGTCGGGCCGCTGACTGGGTCGCCGCAACGAGCCGAGCACCGATTCTCTGAACTCCTCGCGGTCGCGCCCCGTGACCGACACGGGCTCGTTCTCCCAACGGATCAGGCGCTCGAGGCTGCCGTCCAGGCGGAGGGCCTCGATCTCGGGCCGCCCGGTGTCGCCCAAGTAGATGCGGTCCGGGCTCCAGGTTACGGCGCCGGTCCGGGCGAACGGCTTGGCGCGAAGCGCCAGTCCCGCCCGGATTCTTCCCACCTTGAAGAACTCCTCGCCCTCGATCGTGCGCAGCGTGTCGGCGGTCTCCCCGTCGCGCGAGACGCGAACGATCCACCCTGTGGGTCGGAACGACTGATCCTGGCCGGAGGCGGCCCATACCTCGACCTCGTTGCCGTATCCTCCGACCGGGTAGACATCGACCAGGAGCGAGCCGTCGAACAGGGTTCGGCCCGCCAGCCCTGGCCAGTACGGGCCGAGCCGCGTGTTTCTGATGTAAGTGCCGTGAAGATCGAACCAGGCCAGGGTACCCACCGGCCACTCGGAAGCGACTAGCGTATCGCCGCGTATCCGGTCGATGGCATTGAGGCGCCGAAACTCGCCCGGCCCCTGACCCGATCCCCCAACGGTGAGGAGGTGGCCGCCATCTCGGTCGAAGAAGCGCAACTCCCGGGTCCCGCGATCACCGATCACCATCCGGCCGTCCGACAGACGCAGAGCAGAGGCCACCTCGGTGAACTGGTGGCTCGGCTCGCCTTCGAGAGCGCCGATCTCCACCAGTGGAGATTCGGACAGACGCCAGACGTCCAGCCTCGACGAGGCCGGCGCGCTGTTCTCCACGATCCTGATGCCCGCGCTGTCCCGGATCACGGCGGACGCCGCAGGCGGCTCGGCAGGGCCGCACGCCAGTGCAGCGATAAGCGAAGGCGTAAGACCGAAGGGCACGAACGCCGGCCGCAGCCGGCCCGTTGACCGGTTATTCATCTCGACACCTTCAGCGTGCAGGCCTCGTAGGGGTGATAGGGGATGGCCCCGTCCCGTAGCGTAAGCCCCATCGAGCCCCTCTGCCAGGGCGTCTGACCGAGAATGCTTGACAGCGACGCGGAGGGGGCTTAGTATGGGGCATGTGAAAAGATTTTTTCATTAAGCCGTAGCTGGGGAGAACGCCTTTGACCAAAGCCGAGCAGGCAAAGCTGAGCCGTCGGGAGCGGGAGATCATGGAGATCCTCTACCGATTGGGAGAGGCGAGTGCGGCGGACGTGGTCGGTCGCATGGATCCCGATCCGGGCTACGACTCGGTTCGGGTGACGCTGGGGATCCTGGAGAAGAAAGGCCACGTGAAGCACCGTCAGGATGGCCGGCGCTACGTTTACACGCCAGAGGTTCCGCACGAGACGGCCTCGCGGTCTGCGATTCGCAACGTGCTGCACACATTCTTCCGTGGTTCGCCGTCGCGAGCGATCCTCGCGCTGCTCGGCATGTCGAGGCTCTCGCGGGAAGAGCTGGATGTGATCGCCAAATGGATCGAAGAAGAGAGAAAGTCTGATGAGTCAGATGCTGGCTAATCCATACGTGGCATTCGTGGTAGATCTTGCCGTCGACGTCCTGCTCAAAGGCACGGTAGTCCTCGGCATCGCCGGACTGGCCGCGCTGTATCTGCGGGGCGCTTCGGCTGCGGTTCGCCATGCGGTATGGACCGTGGCACTCGGCTGCCTGTTGTTCCTTCCGATCCTGTCCTCGTCGCTGCCGGCGTGGAAGCTGGAGCCGCTCTATGTGTCGGTAGAAGCAGATGCCGTTGCCGCCACCGACGTCGTTGTCCCGGTCGAGGTCGCGGTCTCCACATCTGATGGGCCGTGCGATTGTGAGTGCGATTGCGAGGCAACCGAGAAGGGACAGGCCGCCGCGACATTCGCTTCCGGCGGAGGGAACCGCGCGTCGCCGGTTCCGGCACCTCGAGCGGGGCGGGCTAGCGTCGAGGAAGCGAGGCCGGCGGGGCCCTCCACCGCCGCAGTCGCCCTCATGATCTGGGCGTTGGGTGTCCTCGCTCTGCTCGCCCGCCTCGGGTTAGACACATTGCGGGTGCACGGAATCACGCGGCGCGCGAAGAACTGCCGGTCGGCTGAGGTCTGTGAGTTGGCCGAGCGGCTCGTTGCCAGCCTGGGGATTCGGCGCCGGGTCCGTGTCGTCGTGAGCGATGAGGTATCGGTGCCGTTGACGTGGGGTGTGTTGCTGCCTGTGGTGATCCTACCGGAGAGCGTGGCGACGTGGACGATGGAGCGGAAGCGGATCGTTTTGTTGCACGAGCTCGCCCACGTGGTGCGCTGGGACTACGCCATCCTCTTGATGGTCGAGATCGTTTGCGCGATCTACTGGTTCAACCCGCTGGTCTGGCTCGCCGCGCGGCAGGGCGCCATGGAGCGCGAGCGTGCCTGCGACGACCAGGCTCTGCATGTCGGCGTTCGATCGGACGTCTATGCCACGCATCTGTACGAGATCGCACGCGCGCAGGTGGTGGGTGAAACGCCGCGCGGTGCGTTCGCCATGGCGCACGCCTCCAATCTGGCGCGGCGCGTTCGCAGCATCCTGGCCAGAGGACTGGACCGCACACCCTTGTCTCATAACCAGCTAGTTTCGGCAGCGGTCGCCGCTCTGGTCGTGGCCTTCCCACTGGCGAGCGTCGATATCTGGGGTGCGGCGACCGCCGAGATCTTTGGAACGGTTCAGGAAGGCGACGCGGTGGCGCAGCGCATCAGTCAGCTCGAGGACGATGATCCCCGCGTGCGACGCTACGCGGCGTGGGCACTCGGCGAGCTCGAGAGCGACAGGGGTGTGATGCCACTCATCGAGAGTCTCGATGACAGGGATTCCGATGTGCGCCTCGTCGCCGCCTGGGCGCTGGGTGAGATCAAAGACCATATGGCGATCTATCCGCTGATCGAGATGCTTGAGGACGACGATCCCCTGGTTCGCGAGATGGCCGTGCTCGCGCTCGGAGAGATCGAGCACCCCTCCGCGGTCGATCCCTTGACCGAGGCACTCCGCCGCGAGGAGAGGCTCAGGGAACCGGTCATCTGGGCGCTCGGTGAAATCAAATCCAGGGATGCCATCACGGCGCGTACCGCCGCATTTGCCGCCTGGGGACGCGGTTCCTGGGAGAACGATCAGGTCTGGACCGGACGGCTCGGCTCCGCCGAGGCGCGCGACATCGCTGACGACCCGGGCGCTTTGACCGCAGCGCTGAACGACGACGACCCCAGGATGCGACGCTCCGCCGCGGAGTGGCTGGGGATCCGCGGTGACGAGCGCGCCGTCGATCCGCTGCTCGACACGCTGCACGATCCGGAGCCTTCGGTTCGCGCGATGGCCGTCTGGGCGCTCGACGAGATCAACCCGTCACGTCACTCGTACTCGCACTAGTAGCTGAAGACCAGGAAGGAAAGGCGTACTATTATGTCTCTATATGAAAATATCTTTTCAGTCGGTGTCGCTCGTGTCGTCTTCTTTGCCGCGGTGGCCGGCGCGCTGGCCACGGCATTCCCGGAGGTGCTCCCGCAGTTGACCGCCGAGATACGGGGAGCGCTGCAGGAGGATGACGCGGTGGCGCAGCGCGTTCGCGAGCTGCAGGACGACGATCCTCTCGTCAGGCGATACGCGGCGTGGGCATTGGGCGAGCTGGAGGAGACCAGTGGAGTGAGACCGTTGATCGAGGGTTTGGAGGACAGGGACGCCGACGTGCGGCTGGTTGCCGCCTGGGCCCTGGGTGAGATCAAGGACTACATGTCGATCCCGCCGTTGATCGCGACCCTCGAGGATGACGATCCGCTGGTGCGCGAGATGGCTGTTCTGGCGTTGGGTGAGATCGAGCATCCCGCGGCAGTGGAGCCGCTGACCGAAGCGTATCGGCGTGAGGCTGGGCTGCGTGAGCCGGTGATCTGGGCGCTGGGAGAGATCGGCGGTAGGGAGGCCGGCGCGGAGCGCACCGCGATATTCGCCGCTTGGGGACGTGGCTCGTATGAGAACGATGAAGTCTGGACGGGCCGGCTCGGCTCGACGGAGGCCCGCGCTATCGAGGGCGACGTGAACGCCTTGATCGCCGCGCTGAGCGACGACGATCCGCGGATGCGACGCTCGGCGGCGGAATGGCTGGGGGTTCTGGATGACGAGCGGGCGGTCGATGGACTGCTGGACGCGCTGCGCGATCCGGAGCCTTCGGTGCGTGCGATGGCGACCTGGGCACTCGATGAGACCAACCCGTCGCGTCGGCACGACCACAAGCGCAGTAATCAGTATGAGCACTAACAGAACCGCCAGCGTCCTAGCCGTTGTGGTAGTGGTGAGCGCCGGGTCGCTACCGCTTGGAGCATCGCAGCTCTCGGCTCAGACGCAGGATGCTGTGTCGAGACAGGACGAGGCGTATCTCGTGCTGCCACGACTTTCAGGGCCGGTCGTACTGGACGGAGTGAGCGATGAGCTGGCCTGGCAGGCCGTCCAGCCGTTCCCGCTAACGATGTACACCCCGGCGGCGGGCGGCGCGCTGACCGAGCGGACGGAGATCCGGGTGGCCTACGACGAAGGTTACCTCTACGTCGCGGGTCGCTTCTTCGATTCCGACCCGTCCCGGATACAGGTCAACTCGATGTATCGGGACCGTCTGAGCGGCGACGACTGCTTCGGAATTGTCGTCGACCCGTTCAACGATAACGACATCGGGCTCTGGTTCTGGACGACGCCGGCCGGGATCCGCGGTGACGTGTCGATCAGTGGTGACGGGCAGGGGGCGTGGAACGGAAGCTGGGATACGCACTGGGATGTCTCGGCCGTGCAGACCTCGGAAGGTTGGTTCGCCGAGCTGCGCATCCCGTTCTCGAGCATCGGCTTCCAGGCTGTGGGCGGCCGCGTGGAGATGGGTATCTCGGCCTACCGCTACATCCCGCGCAAGAACGAACGACAGGTTTACCCGGACATCGCGCCCGAGTTCGACTTCCGCCGACCGTCGCTTGCCCAGGACGCGGTGCTCGAAGGGGTGGTTACCCACCGGCCGGTCTACCTGACCCCGTACGTGCTGAGCGGTGTCGGACAGACATCAGCGCTCAACGAGGTCGAGGACGGCTACGACCTGAACAGCGAAGGCGAGTTCCAGTTCGGAGGCGATCTGAGGTACAACGTGACCAGCAACCTCACGCTGGACTTCACGGTCAACACCGATTTCGCGCAAGTCGAGGCCGACGACTATCAGGTCAACCTAACCCGCTTCCACCTCTTCTTCCCCGAGAAGCGTCGCTTCTTCCAGGAGCGCTCAGGGGTCTTCGACTTCTTCACCGGGGGGCCGAGCCGCCTGTTCTACAGCAGGCAGATCGGGCTCTATCAGGGCGAGGCTATCCCGATCATTGCGGGTGCGCGGCTGGTGGGACGCGCGGGCGAGTGGGACCTCGGCATCCTGAACATGCAGACGAAGAGCAGCACCTACCTGCCGGCGGAGAACTTCGGCGTCGCCCGGGCTCGGCGCCGAGTATTCAACGAGTACTCGATCGCCGGTGCGATGCTCACCACGCGTTTCGGTGACGACGGCTCTTATAACGTGGCCTACGGCCTCGACGGCACATTCCGGGTCGTCGGCGACGACTACCTGGCGATCCGCTGGGCCCAGACGTTCGATGACGACGTCATCGAGGAACACGGGTTCCGCTTCGCAGAGGCGAACGCGCTACGAGTCTACGTCAATCGGGCGCGGGAGCGCGGATTCTCCTACTTCTTCAGCGCGCGACGGTTCGGCGCCGACTACCGCCCCGAGATGGGGTTCATCACCCGCCAGAACTTCAGCGACTTCGAATACTCGCTCGCCTACTTCCACTACCCGGAAGGCGGACCTCTACGGAGGATCGATCCCTTCCAGCTGTTCGGCTCGCTCGCCCTACGCAACCCGGACGGCAGCGTCGAGTCGTTCTTCATCGAGCACGATGTCGATCTGCTGTGGAGGTCGGGCTCGCGTATAGGGCTCGACCTGGAGTTGTACTACGAGGACCTCCGCGAGCAGCTTGACTTCCCGCGGGACACCTACGTACCACCCGGCAGCTACTGGTTTCCCCGCTTCGAGTTCGACTATAGCCTGCCGCCGGGCCGGGCGTTCCGGACCGGCCTGGGTGGCGGCGTGCAGAAGTTCTACGACGGCTGGTTGGCGAACCTGTGGCTCTCGCCGGTCTGGTATGTGTCGCCGCATCTCGAGCTGAGTACGGTCTACTCTCTAGATGTCGTCCGTTTCCCGGACCGTGACCAGGGGTTCGACTCGCACCTCATCCGTCTGAGGATAGGTACGGCGCTGGACACGAAGTTCTCGATGAATGCCTTCGTCCAGTACAGCAACGTTGGCGACCAGGCGGCGGCGAACGT
>JBDHHM010000034.1:0-17102 GCA_039589355.1 Gemmatimonadota bacterium
GGCTGCCTCTCGTGGGACGTGGCCCTCCGGAGTGATCGTCAGCTCATCGTAGCCCCTGAGCTTCGGGCCGTAGCGGACGCCGCCGGCGAAGAATCGCTCTAGATAGAACGGGTTGTTACCCTCAATGAAACCACCGACGATCCCCAACCCCAGGGTCAGGTCGATCGGCGTCCTCATCGGATCGGAAACGAGGCGGGCGATCGGTGTGTGCCAGCTGCTCTCGAACGAGATCTTGCGGTAGTCGCCGTCGCCGCCGAGGAACCCACCGGTCAATTCCAGGGCCGCAGAGTTACGACTTCCACTGGTTGGGAATAGCGGGTGGTTGCGAGTGTCGCGAGACAGGCGGAACTCGATCGAGCTTCGCGTCCCCACACCGAGGAGCTCCCGCTGCTCCAGATCGAGATCGGCATCGTCGGAGTCGTACTCGTCTCGGAAGAGGGCGTACCGCACAGAGATACGGGTCCAGCGCGACCCGAAGAACGGCGTGCCGAAGCTGAGGGTTCCGCCGGTCTGGCGGCGCCGACCGAGACCCAGGTAGCTGAACTGATCGCGCGCGCTCCGCAAGGAGATGCCGAACGAGTTTCGGCTTCCGAAGATGGACGGATCGCTGTAGGCGACCTCGACATCGTTCGTTCGGGCACCGAAGAGCCAACGGAAGCGACCGGATTTGGCGCGACCGAAGAGGTTCGGCTGCTCGTAGCCGACGAACCCGGCCAATCCCACCGATGGCGCCAGCGAAGCGCCAAACTGGATGCTGCCGGTGCTCTTCTCCTTCACCTTGAAGGTGACGTTGATGTCGCCCTCGTCGTTGGGGGCGACGTCGAGCGCTTCGTTAGGCGGAACCGGGTCGAAGAAGCCGAGCCCCTGTATGGCCTGATAGCTCGAGATGATGCGATCGTCGCCATACACGTCTCCCGGCAACAAGACGAGTCTATCGCGCACGACGCGCTCGTGTGTGGTGGAGTTGCCGGCGATATCGACCAGCTGGATGTAGGCCTGGTTGAGCTCCTGGATCCTCCAGGTGAGCCGGACTCGGGGATAGCCGTCATCTCCATCGGGGAGCTTTTCGACGACCGGATCGATCTGAGCGTAGAGGAAGCCGCTGTTTCTGTACAGCTGCACTATTTCGTCGGTGGCATCTCTCCACTGGTGCGTGTTGAAGACGGGGTCGCCTTCCGGAGAGGGGCTGCCGAGCAGCGGAAGGCGCTGGAGTAGTGATCGGCTGCTCGGGTCGAATCGCGCCTCCAGAATCTCGGTTGGGAAGAACTCATTGCCCTCGACCTGGAAGTCCGCGATCCGGTACTGGCGCCCTTCCTCGACTCGGATGATCAGCTTCGTCTTCCCGGTAGTCGGGTCGACGATCATCGAGTCGCCCAGAACCTGGAAGTCGAGGTATCCGTGCTGGCCGTAGAACTCGATCAGGTTTACCGCGAGGTCCTCGCGGTAGTCCTCGTCCCGAAACTCGCCGGTCCGCCACCAGAGGAAGCCTTCCGGCTGCACCGACATCGTCGATATCAGTTCCCCGTCGCTCAGCGCCTCGTTCCCCTCGACCTCGATGGCGGTCACGACGAGGCGGCTACCCTCGCTCACGGTGAAGACCAGGCGGTAGAGGCCCGGCGCGTCCCCAGGCACCAGGGACGTATCCACTCTCGCCGTCATGTAACCCTGCTCGGAGAGCCTGGCACGGATCAGGTGAGAGACCTCGTGCACCGCCGCCGGACTGAGCGGCAGGCCCGCCTCCAGGCCCACCGTATCACGGATGCCGCCGCTGCCGATGTGCTCCAGGCCTTGGAAGCGGTAGGAGACTATGGTCGGCCGCTCGACGAGATTGACGAGCAGCGTCGTCATGCCCGACGGTTCATCGACGGCATATACCCGCACATCATCGTATTCGCCGGTGGACATGAGCCGCTGCACACCGCGCTGGATAACAGCGTAGGTGATTTCATCTCCCGCGCGGAAGCCGAGCTCGGACAGGACCGCGGGCGTAGCGAGGCGAGTGTTGCCGGTGACCCGGATGGAATCGACGCGGACGAGTTGCACGCCGGTTTGCTGGGTCTGGCCGAGCGCCGGCTCGGCCCTCGCGCCGAAGCTGGCGAGGGCTGCGAGGGCGGGGATAAGGAAGTACTGCCTCACGTCGTAAAGGATGAAGAAGAGAGTACCCTGAATTCCAGGTGCTCTCCGTCTGCTGCCACCTCGACCTCGATCACGTCGCCCGGCGCCAGCTCCGCCATCAGGATCTTCTCCGAGAGCGGATCCTCGACGTGGCGCTGGATGGCTCGCCTCAACGGCCTTGCGCCATAAGTCGCGTCGTAACCGTGCTCGACCAGGAAATCGACGGCCGGTTCGCTGAGCTGGAGCTTCAGCGCCTCTTCCTCCAGCCGCGTCCGTATGTCGCGCATCAGGACGTCGACGATCTGCCTGATGTGTTCTCTGGACAGCGGGTGGAAGACGATTACATCGTCCAGGCGGTTCAGGAACTCGGGGTTGAACACCCTCTGGATCTCATCCTTGACCCGTTCCGCCATGTCCTCGTAACTGGCCTGGGTGTCCGGCGAGTGGAATCCGACGCCACCGCCCTTGACGATGTCGCGAGCGCCGACGTTCGACGTCATGATCAGGATCGTGTTCTTGAAATCGATAACGCGACCGTAGTTGTCGGTAATGCGCCCGTCGTCGAGAATTTGCAGCAGAATGTTAAAGACGTCCGGGTGCGCCTTCTCGATCTCGTCGAACAGCACAACGCTGTACGGCTTATGGCGCACCGCTTTGGTCAGGGCGCCGCTGTCCTCGTAGCCGACGTATCCCGGAGGCGCCCCGATCAGCCGGCTGACCGAGAACTTCTCCATGTACTCGGACATGTCGACGCGGACGAGGGCGCTCTCATCGGCGAACAGGAAGCGGGCCAGCGCTCGCGCCAGCTCTGTCTTACCGACACCGGTGGGGCCGCTGAAGATGAAGGAGCCGATGGGTCGGTTGGGGTCTTTGAGTCCCGCGCGGCTGCGCCGGATGGCCCGGCTGATGGCGGTAATCGCGTCGTCCTGGCCGACGACGTGCTTGTGCATCTCCTCCTCCATACGGAGCAGGCGGTTCGTCTCGGCCTCCTGTAGACGCGTGACCGGTATGCCCGTCCAGCGCGAGACGATAAACGCGACGTGCTCTTCGGTGATCAGCGGCCGGAAGGTGCGGCGTTCCTCCTCCCACTCTTCACGGCGGCGGCGGATCTCGGCCTGCAGATCACGCTCTTTGTCGCGCAGCTCTGCCGCCCGCTCGAAGTCCTGATCGCGAATCGCCTCGTCTTTGAGGTTCCCGACATTCTTCAGCTCTTCCTGCAGGTCAGCGACCTCCGGCGGTGGCACCTGCGTAGACAGGTGTACCCGGGCACACGCCTCGTCGATCACGTCAATCGCCTTGTCGGGCAGGTGCCGGTCCGTGATATACCGTTCGGAGAGCTTCGTCGCTGTTACGAGGGTGTCCGGCGGCAGCCTAACCGTATGGTGGTCTTCGTACCGCTTCTTGAGGCCGTCGAGGATCTCGATCGTCTCATCGACCGTCGCCGGGTCCACCATCACGGTCTGGAAGCGGCGCTCCAAGGCACCGTCCTTCTCGATGTGCTTGCGGTACTCGTTCAACGTCGATGCGCCGATACACTGCAGCTCGCCGCGTGCCAGAGCCGGCTTCAGCATGTTCGAGGCGTCGATCGCACCTTCCGCCGCGCCCGCTCCAACGAGCGTGTGGACCTCGTCGATGAACAGGATGACGTCGCGGTTCTGTGCGATCTCGTTCATTACGGCCTTCAGCCGCTCCTCGAACTGACCGCGATACTTCGTGCCGGCGATCACAGCTGCCATATCGAGCGCCAATACTCGGTGGCCCTTGAGGCTGTCCGCCACCTCGCCCCGCGAGATGAGCTGCGCCAGCCCCTCTACGATCGCCGTCTTCCCTACGCCGGGCTCGCCGATCAGCACAGGGTTGTTCTTCTTGCGCCGCGAGAGGATCTCCATCACGCGCTCGATCTCCTGCTCGCGGCCGATCGTCGGGTCGAGCTCACCCGCCCGAGCCAGCTCGGTCAGGTCGCGGCAGAAGTGGTCCAGTGCCGGCGTCTTTGACTTCTTTTCCTTCTGGCTCGGCCCTGCAGCGGCGCTGGGGCCGGGGCTGGGCATATCGGTCCCCAACAGCTTCAGCGTCTGTTCACGCGCCTGCTCCAGCGTCACGCCTAGCGACTCCAGCACCTGGGCCGCGACACCCTTCTCTTCCCTGAGCAGGCCCAGCAGCAGGTGCTCCGTGCCGACATAGCTGTGGTTCAGGTCACGGGCCTCGGCCACGGCGAACTCCAGGACTTTCTTGGCGCGGGATGTGTAGGGCAGCTCCCCCATCGTCGCCCCGGCCTTGCCCTTCCTGACCTGTTCCTCGGTCCGCTCCTGTATCTGGTCCAGGTCGACGTTCAAGTTCATCAGCACGGCCGCCGCCACACCTTCGCCCTCACGGATCAGCCCAAGCAGGATGTGCTCGGTGCCGACATAGTCGTGCTGGAGGCGGACCGCCTCCTCGCGCGCCATAGCGAGAACCTTGCGAACCCGATCGGTAAAATTGTAGTTCATCTAACCCTCATTGCGCCCAGGATGCGGCACCACCACACGGTTGATCTCAGTTTCTAGGCACCGGAGGAGGGCTCGGCCTCCGCCAGTGCTGAACGCACGTAGATTGCGCGCTGGATGTCAAGCTCAGGACCCGAAAGCGTACCTGCGCTGGCCTCCTCCAGGTGGGCGTTCTGGGCAAAGATCATGATGCGGTTCAACACGTATACACTAGGCCCAGCAAGAAGTTTCAGGGAGAGGCCGAGGCGGACACCTGAGGTTAGGTTCATCAATTCGTCGAATCCGAGGGAGCGGGCGTGGCGGAGCAGCCCGAATGCGCGCCAGACCTTGTCCTCGATGACGTTGGGCGCGTCGCGGACGAGGACGGTGCGGGCCTGACGCTCGTACTCGACGACCTGGCCGACGATCTTCTGGAGACTATCGATCAGGTCCTCCTCGCTCTTTCCAAGCGTGGTCTGATTGGAGATCTGGAAGAGGTTGCCCACGACCTCGGATCCTTCGCCGTACAACCCCCTGAACGTCAATCCGACCTGAGAGATGCCCTGCAGGACTTTGTTGATCTCCTTCGTGAGGACGAGTCCCGGAAGGTGGATGAGAACCGACGCCCTCAACCCGGTGCCGCAATTGGTCGGGCAGGAGGTCAGGTGGCCGAACTCGTGATGGAACGCATAGGGCAGCCGGCTGCCGAGCTCCTCGTCCAGCGAGTCGACCAAGCCCCAGGTCTCCCGCGGGCTGAAGCCGCTGGTGAGGCTCTGCAGGCGCAGGTGATCCTCCTCGTTGATCATCAGACCGACCGGCTCGTGCGTGGAAGCGACGAGTGCGGAGGACGAGGAAGCCTCGCTGCCGTCCTGGCCGACAAGCTCGCGACTGACGAGGTGGCGTTCGAGGAGGAGCTGGCGTCCCCGCGGGTCGAGGCGATCGATGTGTACGAAGACACCGTCGGCCACGGGTGGCGTTCGATCGAGCACCTCCTGAACCGTGGACAAAATGGCTTCCCGATCCGCCGGTTTCGCGCGCACAGAGAACGGGTAGCCCTGCAGGTTGCGGGCGATGCGAACCCGGGTCGAAAGGGCGATGTCACAGTCGGGTCCGCTGGCGTCCAACCAGGCTAGTCCAAAGTCCGGTATCGAGCGAAAGTCTAGGGACATCATGCGTCGATCGCCGCCTCGAGCTCTCTGATCTGGTCCCTGATCACGGCGGCGCGCTCGAAATCTTCGGCTTCCACCGCCCGCTGCAGCTTGCGCCGCAGTCCGGCTAGACGTGCGGCGCGATCTGCCGCCTCGCTGGCCGGCGGCACGTAGACTTTGCCAAGGTGGTAAGTCGAGCCGTGGATTCGCCGCAGGATCGCCCGCAGCTGCGACTCGTAAACCGAGTAGCAGTGGGGGCAGCCCAGGCGCCCGCTACGCCGGAAGTCATCGACGGTCGTATGGCAATAGGTGCACGGGCCGGCGACCGCGCTCTCCTCTTCCGTGACCACCGCCTGGCCCATCTGCGCAAGGAAGTCTGTGAGCGGCAGGTTCTTAGCACTGCCCGCATCAAGTCCTTTCTCGGCGGCGCAGGAGGGACAGAGGTGAATCGTCGTCATCTCGTTGTCCACGATCTGCGTCAAGTGGACTTCCGCCTCGTTTTGCCCGCAGTTATCGCACAGCATCAGGTGATGGTCTCGTGTTCTGCGACGGAATCGGAAACGGCATGCAGCTTACCGTCGTGAAGTCGAAGGACCCGGTCCGCACGCCCCGCGAACTCGAGGTTGTGCGTGACGAGCACGACGGCGAACTCCCGCTCATCGCGGAGCCGGAAAAACAGATCGTGCAATCCTTCGGCCGTATGGTTGTCCAGGTTGCCGGAGGGTTCGTCGGCTAGGAGGACCAACGGATTGTTGGCCAGCGCCCGTGCCACGGCCACTCGCTGCCGCTCGCCTCCGGATAGCTGGGGTGGCTTGTGTCCGCCACGCCGCTCCAAACCCACCGCCCGCAGCAGGGCCTCGGCGCGCTTCTGTGCCTGCGAGCTCTCAATGTCACCAATCAGCAGGGGCATCATAATATTCTCAAGAGCGCTGAACTCCCGCAACAGGTGGTGGAACTGGAAAACGAAGCCCATTCGCTCGTTGCGGGCCTCGGCCAGCTCCCCTTCGGCCAGACTGGAGAGGGGTTGGCCCGCCAGATAGACCTCGCCCTCCGTTGGCCGGTCAAGTCCTCCCAGGAGGTGAAGTAGGGTGCTTTTCCCTGCCCCGCTGGCGCCGACCACCGCCACCACCTCGCCGACCTTCACCTCTAAGTCGACCCCTTTCAGGATCGGGAGTTCCGAGCCGTCGCTATCCTCGAACGACTTGAACAGGCGTTCGGCGGCGATCGCCGAGCTATTCATGACGGATCGCCTCCACCGGCGTCAGCCGCGCGGCCTGCAGCGACGGGTAGATGGTGGCCGTAAAGGAGATGAGAATACTGACGACGACGATCAGGGTGACGTCGAGCGGGTTGAGTATGACGGGGATCTGACTGATCAGGTAGACGTCTCCGGGCAGCGAGATGAGCCCAAAGTAGTCTATGGCCCAGGCGAGGGCCAACCCGCCGAACAGACCCAGCAAGGTTCCTGCAACTCCAATGATCAGGCCCTGCAGCATGAAGGTCCGCAGGACCCTGCGGGATGTCAGGCCCATCGAGCGGAGGATCCCGATCTCCCTCGTCTTGTCGGCCACGACCATGGTGAGGGTGGACACAATATTGAAGGCGGCGACAAGGACGATGAGCGCCAGGACCAGGGCCATGCCCATCTTCTCGAGTTTGAGCGCCGAGAAGAGGCCCTCGTTCATCCGCTTCCAGTCTCTGAGCGTGTAGGGGTATCCCAGCTCGACCTGCATGCGTTGTGCGTCGGCGTCCGCCTCCCAGGGATCCCTGACCCAAAGCGCCAGGCCGGTTATGGCGTCCTCCATGCCCAGAAGATCCTGAGCCGCGCTGAGTGGCACGTAGCCCATCTGGTTGTCATACTCGAACATGCCGCTCTTGAAGAGACCTACGACCTCGAACTTCTTGAACCTCGGTATGAAGCCGGCCGGCGAGAGCTCGGCTCCGTGGGCCGAGATCAGGTTTACCGTGTCCCGCGGGTATACGAGGAGACGGTCGGCCAGTCGGAAGCCGAGCACGACGCCAGGCAGGCCGGACTCCGTGTTCTCGATATCCCAGGACCCACCCAGGAGTTGGTCCTCGAGCCGCGCCGTCGCGTCGGCGGTTATGCCGCGCAGCGCCACACCTTGCTGGTAATTCACGTCCTGGAAGATCAGCGACTCGGTGTAGATGAAGGGCTCGGCGATCGTGACCGCCGCGTCCTGGCGGAGATGTTCGAGAGGCTGCTCCCAGTCGTCCAGCCTCAGCCCTTCCCCGAAGGTGAGCACCATTATGTGCGGGTTCGTACCGAGTATGCGATCTCGGACTTCGGTCTGCAGGCCGGACATGACGCCGATCACCACGATCAGCGCCATCACCCCCACGCAGATGCCACCGACGGCGATGATCGTTATCAGGTTCATGAAGCGCGATCTGCTCCGCGCCGACAGATTCCGGGCTGCCAGATACAGCTCAAGCGGCATAGCTCACTCCGGCCTGAGTGTCGGGAACAGAATCACCTCGCGAATCGAGGAGCGATCGGTGAGAACCATCACCAGCCGGTCGATCCCGAGCCCCATGCCACCTGTTGGGGGCAATCCGTACTCCAGCGCCGTGATATAATCCTCGTCCACCTGGTGGGCTTCCTCCCACCCTTCTTCCTCGCGCATGCGGACCTGGGCCTCGAAGCGCTCTCGCTGCTCGAACGGGTCGTTCAGCTCACTGAAGGCGTTGGCCAGCTCGCGGCCCGCGACGAAGACCTCGAAGCGCTCGGTAAGCGCCGCGTCGCCGTCGCGTTTCTGCTTGGCCAGCGGACTCAGCTCCACCGGATAGTCGTAAACGATGATCGGCCCAGTCAGCTCATCCTCGACCAAGGCCTTGAACAGGCCATCGAGCAGAGCGGTCTTGCCTTTGTCGTCGGCGTCCTCGACGCCCGCCTCTCGTGCCGCCTTACGCAGCCCCTCCCCCTGCAGCTCCGCCGCGCTCACGTTCCCGTGCCGTTCGAGGGCTTCGTACCAGGTCAGTCGCGCCCAGGGCGGCTCGAACTCGAGTTGCTTCCCTTCGTATGTGATGACGCTGGAGCCCGCCACCTCTTGCACAACGTGGTGAACGAGCGCCTCGGTCAGGTCCATCATATCGTTGTAATCGGTGTACGCCTGATAGAGCTCCAGCATCGAGAACTCGGGATTGTGCGCGCGATCGATGCCCTCGTTGCGGAAGACCTTCCCGATCTCGTAGACCCGCTCCAGGCCGCCGACAATGAGTCGCTTCAGGTAAAGCTCATCGGCGATCCGCAGGTACAGCTCGCTGTCGAGTGCCCGGTGAAACGTCTTGAACGGCTGAGCCGTCGCGCCACCGTACACCGGCTGGAGGATGGGCGTCTCGACGTGCAGGAAGCCGCGATCGTCAAGAAAACGTCGGATCTCGCGCAGCACTTTCGTTCGGATGACGAACAGGTCTCGCACGTCGGGGTGGACGGCCAGGTCGGCGTAGCGCTGGCGATATCGGCTCTCCACGTCGCCAAAGCCGCCATGCTCGATCACGTCACCCGACTCGTTCGTCTCCTCTTTCCCGTACGGCAGCGGCCTGACCGTCTTGGCGAGGAGTTTGATCTCGTCGGCCCGTAGCGTGACCTCGCCGGTGCGGGTTCGGAACATCGGGCCCTCGACACCTATCCAATCGCCGAGGTCGAGAAGCTTGATCAGCTCGTAACCCTCGTCGCCCAGCGTGTCCCTGCGGAAGTAGACCTGCACCTTACCGGTCCGGTCTTCCAGGTGGATGAAGGTAGTCTTTCCGTGTGGTCGCAGTGAGCGGACACGGCCTGCGAGCCGGGACTTCACGGCGCTCTCGCCGGACATCGCTTCGTAATCGCGGATCACCGCCCCGGCCGAGGTCGTCGGCTCGTACCGATAAGCGTACGGCTCGATTCCCAGCTCCCGCAGCTGTCGCAGCTTGTCTTGCCGCGCCTTTATTACGTGCTGCGCCTCACCCGTTTCAGTCATTCTGATCTAGCCCCGTGTCGCTTCAAGTAGCCTATGATGAACCCGTCGAGGTCGCCCTGCATTACACGTTGCACGTCGGGTTGCTCGATGTTGGTGCGATGGTCCTTGACCAGCGTATAAGGCTGGAAGACGTAAGAGCGAATCTGATTCCCCCACGCGATCTCCGTCTTCGCCTCATCTATCTTCTCGCGCTCTTTTCGCCGCTCCTCGAGCGCGCGTTCGTAGAGCGCGGCCCTCAGCA
Source organism: Gemmatimonadota bacterium (assembly GCA_039589355.1). Taxonomy (GTDB): domain Bacteria; phylum Gemmatimonadota; class Gemmatimonadetes; order Palauibacterales; family KS3-K002. The sequence goes on from JBDHHM010000034.1 coordinate 9,944, forward strand.
TTTTCATCGCCGTGTTCTTGTTGCGATGCTGGCTGCGCTCCTGCTGGCAGGATACGACGATCCCGGATGGGATATGAGTGATACGCACCGCGGAGTCCGTCTTGTTCACGTGCTGGCCACCCTTTCCGGACGCGCGGTAGGTGTCGATGCGTAGGTCCTCGGGACCAATGTCGACCTCGACGGCATCGTCGATAACCGGGTAGACGAAGACCGAGGCGAAGGAGGTGTGGCGTCGAGCCTGCTGGTCGAACGGTGAGATGCGAACGAGGCGGTGGACACCTTTCTCCGCCTGCAGATAGCCGTAGGCGTAACGGCCAGCGATCTCGAGAGCTACCGACTTGATCCCGGCCTCCTCGGCCGGAACCAGGTCCAGTACCGCCACCTGGAAGTCATGCGACTCCGCCCAGCGCGTATACATGCGCATGAGCATCTCGGCCCAGTCCTGGGAGTCGGTGCCACCGGCACCGGGGTGGATGGTGAGGAGGGCGTCGCGCTCCGCGTCGGACCCGCGGAGGATGTTGCGGAATTCGAGATCTTCGAGCTGCTTGGCTAATCCCTCGACCTCGCCGCGGAACTCCTCCTCCATCTCGGAATCGCCCTCGGCCTCGATCAGCTCGCCGAGCTCGACTAGGTCGCCCGCCTTCCGATCGAGCTCCTCCCACGGGTCGATCCAGCTTTTGAGCTCATTGAGCTCCTGCATCACCGTGCGCGCCGCCTCGGAATCCTCCCAGAAGCCTAGTGCGGTCGTCTGCCGTTCCAGGGCGCGTGCTCTGCTCCGCTTGCCATCTATGTCAAAGATACCCCCTGAGCTCCTCGATCCGCTCTCTCAGCTCCTTGAGCAGGCCCAGTTCCGTCGCTACCGCCATGACCTCACCTTTCTCTTGAAGATCTACTGTCAGTAATCGTTCTAACTTCAGTCACCACAAACGATAAGGCCGCCCGAGCGGACGGCCCCAGCTCTCTGCGAAAGATATCCGAACGACCCCGGCGCGGTCAACCTGTCGGCTCGTCCCAGCCGCTTCACGTTCCCTCACGCGCCACGCCGGGTGCAACCCCCTCGCGGCCGCCGGTCAGAAGACCTTTTTCCCCTTGGCGAGAATCTCGTTGAGCGCATCCCGGAAGTAGGGTGTGCTCTTAGCGACCTCGATTCCGACCTGCTCAACGTACTCCTGCCACTCCTTCAAGCGCCCCTCGCGCAGTCCGATCTCCAGACGCTCCGGGTGATAGGCCGCCACGTCCGAGATCAGGGCACGGGCAAGGCGGCGCGCACGCGACTCCGGATCGGGCTGGCCAAACGGCCTGCCGGTCGCCGGAGCTTCGAGTTCCGCCGACGGTGGAGGCGGTGGCGGAGGCGGCGGTGGTGGTGGAGTCGCAAACGCCGGCTGTGGAGTCGGCTCGGGTGCAGGCAGCGGAGGCGCTGCCGGCGCCTCTGGGATAGCCGGCTGAGGCGGTAGCGGAGCGGCGGCCGGCCCGGGAGCCGCGGCTGCGGGCTGGGCGGCGACGGCGGCCTGCCTCCCTTCCGACACGATCTCGAAAACGCCTCCACACACCGAGCAGCGGGCACGTACGCCTTCGGCCGGCACCTTGCGGGGATCCACTCGAAAGACGGTCTTGCACTGTGGGCAGTAGACGTTCATGGTCCTTCCTTCATGGCTTCCGTCGGTAGCTCCGTCGCCCTACTGGCGAGCGTGTCACGTTGACCATGACGACGATCGACTACGAAGATCGAGCCCTGTTTGGTCTTAGCGTATGCTTTCATTTCGGTTGCCAGCTCACCGACCTGCGCCGTATGCGTGAAGCAGTGCTCTGAATTCGTGACGACCCCGATCGATAGCGTCATCAACGGGATACGGTGCAGCTGGCCGCGGCGGTCCTTTCCCCAAAAGAAACCGGCCCGCCTGTCTTCTTCAGAGTATTGGAACGGTATGAGCGTGTCGAAGATCGAGATGGTCTCCCGGCAACACACCTCAAAAATGTCGAGCGATACGTTGAAGATGAAGTCGTCGCCGCCGATGTGCCCGATGAAGCCCAATGGCGCGAAGGCCTTCACCACGTCGCGCAGGATTTTCGAAACCAGGAAGATCACGCTATCGCCGTGGCCGTAACCGTAACGGTCGTTGAATTCCTTGAAGTTGTCGATGTCGGCGTAACAGACCGCGAAATCCTCTGCGGCCGCCAGACGAGCCCCGATATCCCGCTCGATCATTGCCGTACCGGGCAGGCGCGTCGTCGGGTGAACGCCGACGTCCCGCTCCGCACGCCTGACGACCGTATTCAGTCGGAGGAGCTTCTCGTGTGGGTCCATGTCGTGCTTGAGGAAGTCATCGGCCCCGGCATCGAGGACCCGCTCGATGACCTCGATCCCCGCTTCCTCGGACCACACGATTACCGGCACGATCGCGCTGAACGGGTCAGACTTGAGACTGCGGATCAGGTCGCAGACCTCTGTGATATCTCCATCGCCGTCCACTACCACCAGAGCCGGATGTCCGCGGTTGACCATGGCCAGCACTTCGGTGGCGGCCCGGGCCGTTACGACCTTGGACTCCCGTGCGGCCACATGGTCCGAGAGGGCCTGTGGCGGCGGGGTCTCGGCGGAAGAATAGTATACGATTACCGGTGGTAGCGGCATGATCGCGATCTGATTAGTCGCCTACCCAACACTAACCTGCTGAACTTACTAGGGCCTCATAATCCCGTCTAGGGCTCTGTAACCCTATGCGATCGGCCTGTTCCAACCTCAGGTGGACAGTCCCAGGTCCAGCTGGCGGGCCTCCCGATCTACCTTGATTACCTGGACCGTCACCCGGTCGCCCAGCCGGAAGCGCCGCCGCTGGACCTCACCGATCAGGGCGTAATCATCCTCCAGGAACTGGTAGTAGTCATCCGCCAGCTGGCTAACGTGGACCAGCCCCTCGGCCAGAACGTCGTCGAGTAGCACGAACATTCCGTAAGATGTTACACCGCTTATGGTTCCATCGAACACGTCGCCAAGGTGCCGCTCGAGATACTCCATCTTCTTGAGGTCCACCGACTCTCTCTCGGCCTCCATCGCCTGGCGCTCGCGGGCTGATGCGCGGCGGGCCACAGCCTCCAGTTGCCCCGCCAGCTCCTCGGGTACGGCACGCCCTTCCAAGACGGCCATGCGGATGATCCGGTGCGCAACGAGGTCCGGGTAGCGACGGATGGGCGAGGTAAAATGGGCGTAGGCCCGAGAACCGAGGCCGAAGTGTCCCGCGCGCTCGGCGCTGTAACGGGCCTGCTTCATGCTCCTCAAGACGAGCGTCGAGACGACGGGTTCCTCGGGCCGCCCCTCGACCGATGCGAGGAGCCGCTGTAGCGTGCGGGGCGTTCTGTCGGCGTCTCGCGCTAGTTTGAGCCCCAAGCCGGTCACGAACTCGCGCAAGCGTTCGAGCCGATCGGGGTCCGGCGCCTCGTGTACGCGGTAGATGAAGGGCACCCCCTTGCTGTCCACCGATCGCGCCACCGACTCGTTTACGAGGATCATGAACTCTTCGATCAGCCGGTGGGTGTCGAGTCGCAGGATGCGCTGCACCGTGGTGGGCTCACCGGCCGAGTTGACGATTACGCGGGCTTCCGGCAGATCGAAGTCGAGCCCTCCCCGCGCCTGGCGGCTCTCGCGCAAGCGCAGCGCCAGATCGCGTAGGCTGCGGAGTGATTCACGCAACTCTTTATCGGCGAGGCGCTCGCCGTCTATTATCTCCTGCGCCTCCTCATAGGCCAACGCGTGGCGGCTGCGGATCACACCGCTCGCGAAATCGACTGAGATGACCTCGGCCGCCGAGTTCATCTCCAGGCACGCCGACAACGTGTAACGATCCTCGTCGGGCTTGAGCGAGCATAAGTCGCCGGAGAGCACCTCTGGCAGCATCGGCAGCACGCGATCGACCAGGTACACACTGGTCCCTCTGTTGAGTGCCTCGAGGTCGACGCGCGAGCCCTCGCGAACGAAATGCGAGACGTCGGCGATGTGAACGCCGACCCGCCAGCGATCGGAGGCCAGCCGCTCGATCGAGATTGCGTCGTCATGGTCCCTGGCGTCCGCGGGGTCGATGGTGAACGTCAGCGTCCCCCGGAAGTCGGTTCGGTCTCCGAGCTCGATCTCGCCGTCGTGTGCCGCTCTCAACTTCTCCGCGTCGCCCAGCACATCTCGAGGGAATTCAGCCTGCAATTCATGGGAGTGGACGATCGCGAGCACGTCGACGCCCGGCTCACCGGGCCGGCCGAGGATCTCGGCGACCTCCCCCACCGGGTCGTGATGGTCGCTGCCCCAATCGACGATGCGCGCCACTACGATCACGCCGTCCCCGGCCTCGCCGCCGGCCCCCCGTGGTATGCCCACGTCGCGGTGGAGGGCGCTTTCGAGCGGCGTTACATAGGAATAGGGACCGGAGCGGTGGTATACGCCTACGACCCGGCTACGAGCCCGTTCCAGGACTCTGACAATCGTGCCTTCGGGCTTGCGGCCGCGCCGCTGGCGCTCGATTCGTGCGACGACGCGGTCGCCATCGTAGGCGTTGCCCAGCTGTGAAGACGTGACGAACACATCCTCGCCCCCCTCCTCGGGAATCACGAACCCGTGCCCGGCACGAATCACCTGCAGGCGTCCCACGGCCAGGTTGATGCGATCGGGAAGCGCGTAGCGGCGTTTCCGGACGCGATAGATATCGCCGGCCTCTTCCATCTCGCGAAGTAGCCGCTTTAGCCTGCGGTATTCCCGGGCATCGACTCGCAGTGCCCGGGCGATCTCTTTCAACCGCACGGGCCTTTGTGCACGCTCGCGCAGGTAGCGGATAATGGAGTTTTTGTCGAGCATCGAAGAAAAGGCCTTCCGGAAAGGGCGGTGACTTTGTCGTCGTCCGCCCGGGCGCTAGAAGATTATGCCGAAGCTCACCTGCACGGCGTCCTCACCGGTCGCCGAGCTGACCTCGTCGAACCCACGGCTCAGGTCGAGGTAAAACCAATCGTAGGTCACTCCCAAGCCGAGAGAAGGCCCACCGAACCCAGTATCCAAGAAGGCGTAGCCCGCCCTTATGAAGAACAGATCCGTGACTCCCAATTCCGATCCGAACATCACTTCCGGGGCGCCAAGATCCCTCGTCTGGTCCTCCAGGTCCAATGTGAGGACGAGCGTAACCGTGGAATCGGCGGTAAACGCGGAGAGCGCCTCGTAGGCCAATCCCACGCGCACGCGCGTCGGCAACTGATCGTCCTCGTCCTCACCCTTCAGTGGGAAGCCCAGATGCCGGATCGATGCACCCAGCGACAGCGGCACGCCCCCAACGCGACCCCAGATCAGCCCGAAGTCGAACGCGTGAGTCGTCCGCGTGAACGATTGCGAGCCGGCGCATATCCCATCACAGCGGAAGATCAACTGGATCAGCTTGTAGTTGATGCCGATCTCCAGCGGCCCGGCCACCCGGGTCGCGTAGGTGAGCAGGAATTCTTGATTGCGGAAGTTGATCGAGCCGGTCACCGACCCGTCGGGGCCGGTGCTCGTAAGTTCCCCAAAGTCCACCAGGTAGTAGGTGAGCGCGAAGGTGCCTATCGAGCGGACGGGCCAGGCGAGCGAGAGTACGTCGCTTCTCGTGTCGAACGCCGACTCGCTGTGATTGAACAGCAGTCGGCGGTCGGTCATGCCGGCGACCCCCGCGGGGTTCCAAAGCACGAGCTCGCCGATTCCGCGCATTGCGGTCACGGCGCCGCCCATGCCGACGGCGCGGGCTCCAACGGGCAGAAGTAGGAATTCAGCGCCCTCGGAAGTCGGCGGCTCTTGGGCCGTCAAAAAGGAAGGCGCAGCGAGTACTGCCAGAACGGCTAGTCCTGCGGCGTTAGAAAGCTTCGGCCTCATCTATCAACATCACGGGAATACCGTCGTTGATACTGTACCGGAGCCGGCACGCGTGGCACAATAGGACGGATTCCTCCGGTCGGTATTCCAGTTCGCCGATACACTTAGGGCAGCACAACACATCCAACAACAGGTCGTCGAGTTTCTCGTTTTCCATATCTACCTATCTACACTCTGGTTCGGGTTGTGTCCACCTCTCGAGGGCGGCGGCAGCGCAAACCCCAGCTCTCGCAGGCGCGCCCGCTTGCGACGCCACCCTGCGAGGACCTTCACACGTAGCTCGAGGTAGATCTGCCGGCCGATGAGTTCCTCGATCTTTTTGCGCGAAGCCTCCCCGATCTTCTTGATCGCCGAGCCGCCGCGGCCGATGATGATTCCCTTTTGACTTTCCTTCTCCACGTAAATGATGATTCTTATGAAAACGGGATCCTGTTCTTCCCGGAATTCGTCGACCCTGCAAATAACGCTATACGGGACCTCGTCCCTATACGTTTCCATGCAGGTCTCTCTCACGAACTCCTCAGCGAAGAACCTCAGCGACTGAGTGGCGCTGTCCTCCACGGGGAACAATGCCGGGGATTCCGGGAGAAGCGGAACGATGCGACCGAGAAGATCATCCAGCCCCTCCCCTGTCGTCGCCGAGATTGCCAGCACATTCCAGCCCCGTGCCTCGACCTCCTCGATAAGTCGCGCCTCAGTCGCAGGATCGATCAGGTCCTTCTTGTTGATGGCGACGATCATCGGAACCGAACGTATCCCGGCGAAGTCGCCGCTCTCCTCATCCGGGATCGTGTCGGGATTCGTGCCATCGACTATGAACGCCACGACGTCCGCTTCATCGATCGCCGCGCCGGCAGCCCATCGCATCGCTTCCTGCAATTCATAGCGCGGCTCGATGAGGCCGGGCGCGTCGATGAAGAGGATCTGATAGTCGTCCGTGGTCAGGATGCCCGATACACGTTCCCGCGTCGTCTGCGCCTTCGACGAGACGATGCTCAGGTGCTCGCCGATCAGCGCGTTGAGCAGGGTCGACTTGCCGACGTTGGGTCGTCCGGCGAGCGCGACGTAACCGCAGCGGAAGGCAGCGCGCATCTCTTTGTCGAGATCGTTATCCAACAATGACTCCGCCTGTAAGCTATTGTTACCAATAAGGATAGAGGGGTGGCCTTGAGGTGTCAACTGAACATCGAACATCGCACATTGGACATCGAAGGTTGAGCTGTACTGCCGAGGGCTGAACGTCGGGCGTCGGAACTCGAAGTCTACTCGAGACTGGAGTGTCGGCTG
>JBDHHM010000035.1:0-12445 GCA_039589355.1 Gemmatimonadota bacterium
CCCTTGCAGCCGTCGATGATCGCGCCGATCACCGTCTTCAAGTTCATCCCTTTGATAAGAGCGATGGCGGCGCCGGCCAAAACGGCGAGCAGGAACGCTTCGCCGATCAGGAGGGTCGGGTCATCAGATCCGAGGATGAAGAACGTATAGACGTACGGGATGATGGCGACGCCCAGCAGCGTGCCCATCGGGCCGAGGAAGTCGATCAACCCACTCTTATAGCCCTCCGCCACCTTGACCACTGTCAGCTCATCGGAGGTGAGCGGATCGGATCCCGGCCGATTGAGTTGGCCGGTCTCCCGCGCGCGTCGCATCGCGTTCGACATCTTGCGGCCGACGACGAGCGGGACGTTCTCCCATAGGCGGCCCGGCATGAACGGCATGACCTCGAGGGAGAAGAGGAGCGTGAAGAGGACCGCGAACCAGGCGTAGAAGTTGAACGGCAGTGCCCTGAAGAAGAAGGCGATGCCCTCGGACGTGGTGGCGATGAACGGTACCGTTCCGACGACGAGCCCGGCGACGTAAATCGGCCAGACATTGAACGGGATGAGTGTGGCGGCCGGCGAAGCCGTCGAGTCGACTATGTACGAAGTCTCCTCGTGCGACACGCGGTACTTGTCGGTCACCGGCCGCACCGTCGTTCCGGTCAGTACGGTGCTGATCGTGCCGCCCTGGTGGAAGATGATCCCCATCATCCAGGCGAAGAACTTCGCGGACCGCGGCCCGACCACGATCAAGCGGCCGGCCGATTCGGCGAACGTCTGCGCGCCGCCCGTCCGCGTCCAGAGGCCGATCAGGCCGCCCAGCGCCCATAGGTAGACGAGCAGGATGAGCGCGTAGCTCTCGCTGCCGATGGACGGGATCAGGTAGTGCTGGACGATGTTGATCTTACCGCTGATGACGCCGCCCAGCGCGATACCGATGAATAGCGAACTCACGACCTCGCGGGTGGCGAAGGCGAGGATGATGGCGACTGCCGGTGGCAGGACCGACCAGAATCCGAAGTGCTCGCCGTACTGTGGGAAGCTCCCGGTGAGAGAAAGCGCCCCGATGATTATGAGCCCGATGATCAGCACCACGATTCTGCGTCGGTTCATGGTTGCTCTCTCTAGTTGGCTGCGGGTACCCAGATGCGAACGGGCGCGAATTCTTCAACGAGCAGCCGGTACTCGCCGGCGCCGTCGAGGATCTCGAACGCCAGCCTGTAGGCCAGTGAGGTGGCCCCGTCTACCTGCGAGGTCGGGACGCTGACCGGTTCGGGCATCCCCAGGATCAGCGTCTCCATGCCGAGCACTTCGGTAGCGGTGCCTGTGAGCCGCCGCAACGTACCGTCGGGCAGCAGCAGGCTCAAGCCCGTCGCCGGGTCGAGTGAGAGGCTACGTGCCGTCCTGTTCCTCACGGCGGAATCGGCCGGCCGCAGCGTGAGGGCTACCTCGAGGTAGCGGCCGCTCTCGGGCCTCATGCCGGTGTAATCGGTCCGCGGTGCGGCGCTATCGACCTGCAGCTCCCAGCCGCCGGGGCCGGGCGCCCACTCGCCGGGTAGGTAGAACTCGAAGAGGTCGACGCCGCCGAGTGTGCGCGGGTCCTCGTCGGCGGCTGACAGCTCGACGTACTCGACGTGGCGCTCGATGTCGCTCAACGCTCGATACATCTCTCGTGGCTGGGTGCGTGGGACGAGCGTCTCGAAGTCGTCGGGGCCCTCGATGATGAGGAGCGGCGTGTGGATGTTGCCGGCGTTCGCCGTAGCCGAGCGGTCCGGGGTCCGAGCAGCAGACTCGGGGGCATCGAAGACGGCGATGGCGGCGCCGAACCTCGGTGTCTGTGTGAGCGTCCAGGCCGCCATCTCGGCGCCGTAGCCGCTGCCGTAGATGGCTAGTCGGCGGGCGTCGGCAATCCCCATCTCGATGACGGCGTCGACACCGGCGATCAGGTCGACGACATCGCCGCCGGCGAGATCGATCCGCCTGGCCGTGGCGAAGTCTTCGCCGTAGCCGCTGCTGCCGCGTGGGTTGGGCAAGAGAACGGCGTAGCCCTGGGCGGCGAAGAGCTGGTGGCGGCCGGGACCGGCGAGTACGTCGCGGGCCCGGGAATGCGGGCCGCCGTCCACCTGCACGAGCAGCGGGTAGCGTCGACCCTCCTCGAAGTCGGCGGGATAGACGAGCAGCCCCTCGATGTTCAGCCCATCGGGTGCCTGCCACTGGATGACCTGCTGGCGGCCGACGGTCCAGTTGCGCGTGCCTGCGTTCAGGTCGGTGAGCCGCTCGAGGCTGCCTTCGACGACGCGCCACAGCTCACCCGCCTCGGTGGCCGACTCGCGCACGGCGTAAATCATTTCGCCGGCGGTGGTGGCATCCAGAGCGCGGACGCTGAAGTCGCCACGTGTGAGGGCCTCAACGGCGCCGTTCTCGCGCACGGCGAACAGATGAGTGTTCGTTCCCAGCGCCGCTGAGAAGAGCAGGTCGCCTTCGTGCGGCCAGCAGTGTTCGACGACCGAGCGATCGAACGAATCGGTGAGGACCCGAGGTGTTCCACCGGCTGCCGGCACGCTCAGGAGCTCCGTCTGCGAGTGGATGAACCTGGGGTTTTGCGGCGCCCGGAATACGACGGTGCTGCCGTCGGGCGACCAACTCGGCGCGACCTCCGGGCCGGGGCGACTCGTGAGCCGGCGCGTGTCTCGCGATTCGATCTCGAGGATACGAAGATCGTAGTTCAGATAATCTTCGGCGGTGCCACTGCCGTTCGTACTATAGACGATCGCCTGACCGTCGGGGCTCACGTCGAGCTCCCGGATGCCGGGGTCACCGCCCCAGATCAGCTCTGCCGTGCCGCCGGGCACCAGGACCTCCCAGATCTCGCGCGCGCTGGTCTCCGTGCTAACGGTGAGGGCGTAGATCGTGCCGTCCGGTGCCCAACCGTAGTCGAGCACGCCGCCAGGGAGGTTGCTCAGCTGCAACGCCGGCTCGCCGGTGAAGAACGGTAGCAGCCAGATCTGCGGTGCCGCCTCCGTAGCGGGGCCGCGGCTGACGAAGGCGAGCCAGTCGCCGTCGTAGGACCAGCGCGGCGCCCGGACGTCCCTGAAGCCCGTGGCCGCGGGGCGCGCCCCCGTGGCCGGTCGCCAGACGTAGAGCTCGGTCCGGTACTCGTCCTGCTCCAGCGCCGCACCGGCCACGGTGAAGGCTACCGACCCACCCTCCGGCGAGGCCTGCAACCCGCTCAGCCGCTTCAGCTCCAGGTACTCCTCGATGATTACTGGAGTCTGCGGTGTTTGAGTGGCTTGGGTTGAGATCAGAAAGAGAAGAAAGGGGAGAAGCATCGTCCGTTCTTGTCAGCTCAAGATCGAGATATCGCGGCGGGGATGGCCCGGAAATTGGGGCAATGGCGCGGCCGGCACAAGCTAGTTCCCGTCTGCCTGGACCGCCTCTTCTTTTTCGCGCTCGTTCACTATGTCCAGGAGGTCACCCGCGAGCAGCAGCCAGCCGGCGGCGGCAAGGGCCCAGAGGGTGAACGCCGCCATGCCGGTGAGCATCGCGTTCCTCCAGGTGAAAATCTTGCTAGCGCCCTTGGGCCGGCCGTGGGCCTGCACACGCTGACCTTCGCTCTCCCCCTCCAACTCTACCCGCAGGGTGGGGTCTGAACGCCCCACGCTAGGGATCCCGTGCTGTACGTACGCCGTGATCATGACGACCGGGAGGCCGATAATCAGAAGGATTATGGCGACGACGGTGAACGAGTGGGGGAGATGGGCCTTACGCTCGATTAGGGCAGTGACAACCTCGAAGGCAATACGCGCAAACACCAGGTAGGCCAGCAGTGCCTGCCAGATAAAGCGCCGGTGTACTTGGCGCAGCAAGTCTTTAAGGCGTTCCAGGAGCGGCCTCTATGGCGCCTGTACGTTCACCATGCCCACAGCGCGACGGCGGGCGCGAATATAACAAGATGCGACGCCGGGGCGGCAGGATCAACGCACAGGCGTAGGCGTCAGGGCGCCAGCGATCCGTCATAGCTCAACAGGAACTCGAGGAACCTGGAGACCTCGATCATGTCCTTCCCGACGAAGCGGATGCTGTGGGAGTCGGTGCGCTCGACTATCGGTAAATAGGCGAGTACCTCCGACGGCCTGTAGTTCTTGAACGTGACATCGAACGTGATGGGTCCGTCGAGGACGTAAGGATCGAAATCGTCGATGCGCTCGATCGCCGTCCTGACTTTCTCGCGGATGAGGTCGTAGGCGGCCCCGGGCATCAGGGTCCTGGCGGAGTGGAAGCTGATCGCCCACTTGACCACGGCGGTCTCTATGTCGCCGAGCAACGCGCGGCTCTCCTCGGCTATGGCATCATCGCCGGAGATCATGATGACAGGCACGCCGAAGTGGCCGGCGATGGCGGCGTTGATCCCGGCTTCGGGTACCGCGACGCCGTTCAGGTATACGCCGGCGAGCCGGCCGCTGGACATCGTGTGAGCGCGGACGCCCGCCGGGTTGTTCGTGCTCGAGTGATAACCGATAAAGATCGCCGCGTCGAACGTCTCATCGATCCCCTCCATCATCATCAGCGGTCGCGGCCACGATCGTATGAGCGTCACGTCCCCCGGCAGCCTGTCGAGCAGCAGGTTCTCTCCGTTACCGTGTGAGTCGCTGATCACGAACTCGGTGGCGCCGGCGGCGCGGGCGCCTTCGATGGCTGCAAGGACCTCGTTTGTCATCCACTCTCGGGCCCTCCCATACTCGAAGCCCGAGGGCCCCAGCTGGTCTCCGGTTACAACGCCGACTACACCCTCCATGTCGACGGAGATGTAGATCCTGTAGCCATCCTGGGCGCCGAGCCGCCCGCTCGGGAGCACCAGCAACACAGCAGCGAGAACGGCAACCTTTGCTCTCATCGTGTCCCTCAACCGGGTTATATAGCCATGCGTATGTCGTCCGAGCCGTGGAGGAATGGTAGTCTGGCGGGGGCGCGGCTGCCAGCGTGCGGCGGAATCGGGGCGGCGTTGTCACTGATCTTCATCGGTGGTAACATCGAGCGTGTCGCCGACCTAGCCACCAACATCGGCGAGGACGTCCCGCCTGTTTCGCTTTGGAGGGTAGAGCGATGGACCTGACGTGGAGTGACATTCAAGCGGTTGCGATCCCCGCGGCGATCGCCCTGCTGGGCTTGATAATCGGGATGATTGTGCGCAAGACCGTCGTTGCGCGTCTCGGCAAGGTGGCAGCGACGACGAAGTCGGTGGTCGATGACGTCGTGCTGGCCGCGGTGCGGGGGCCGGTGGTCCTGTGGTTCGTGATCGCGGGTCTCTACGCGGCCGTGCAGGTGACGATGCTCCCGCCGCGGATCACACTGCTCATCCAGCAGATTTTGATCGTTCTGGTGATCTTCTCGATCACCTGGGCTGTGGCGCAGATCGCCGCCGCGCTGGTGGAGAATGCGGCGCGAAGGGCGCCCGAGACGCTGCCGGGCGCGACGCTAGTGACCAACCTGGCCCGGGTCGCCGTCGTCGCCGTCGGCATACTGGTCATCCTGCAGACGCTGGGCATCTCGATCACGCCGATCATCACCGCCCTCGGTGTCGGGGGCCTGGCGGTGGCTCTGGCGCTTCAGGATACGCTGGCGAACCTGTTCGCCGGCGTACACATTTTGGCGTCGCGCCAGTTGCGGCCGGGCGACTACGTGAAGCTGGCGTCGGGCGAAGAAGGCTACGTGGTGGACGTGACCTGGCGGCAGACGACGATCAAGCAGCTACCCAACAACATCATCGTCGTCCCGAACTCGCAGATCGCGTCCGCCATCCTGACCAACTATCACTTGCCGGAACGCGAGCTGTCGCTGATCGTGCAGGTCGGCGTGGCCTACGACAGCGACCTGGAGCACGTGGAGCGGGTGACCCGCGAGGTCGCGGTGGCGGTTGAGCTGGAGGTAGAGGGCGGCGTGCCCAGCTACGAGCCGCTGATCCGCTTCCACACCTTCGGTGACTCGAGCATCAACTTCAGCGTGATCATGCGGGGCCAGGAGTTCGTGAACCAGTACCTCCTCAAGCACGAGTTCATCAAGCGGCTGCATCGACGGTACAACGAAGAGGGGATCGAGATTCCGTTCCCGATTCGGACGGTTGTTATGCAGGGTCAGGAGGAGGGTGCCTAGCTCCGTGTTCAGTAGCCGGTGGCCGGTAACCGGTAGCCGGTGGAAGTTCGAACTTCCACCTTTCGAAGTTACCGGCCACTGGCTACCGGCCACCGGCTACTAGAAAGTCAATCCCGTCCCCGTCACCTCAGTCGCCAGCTGGTCCATCATCTCCATACCGTAGCCTGTCCCAAGATCAATCGACCTCGGCGCGTGCCACTCGATAGGATTCCCCGCCGTCTCGATGTTCAGGGTGCCGAGGCCGAGGCGGCGCTGGAACGGCGTCTGTCTGAGGTGCAGCGCCTGGATCTTTCTTATCGGGACTACATAGGTGCGGCGGTTCCAGAGCCCCTCACGCACGAGCACGTAGGAGCCGGCGCGCGCGTGGCCCAGGTGCCGGTAGTGTGCGTGGGCCAGGAACCACGCCGGCACGAGGGCGATCAGCAAGAGGTAGGCATCCGGCGTCGTCAGGATGGCCAGTACAACGCTCGCCGCGATGACGACGAAGGCGCGGCGTATGAACAACCGTCGCCGCGCCCGTGGGTGTGAAGGGCGCCACTCGACGCCATCCCAGTCGAACTCCGGATACACGCTGTGCAGGTAGTCGTTCAGCTTGCCGGTGCGGATGATCGGCGACAGCGTTTCCATCCTCTCATCTGCCTTCAGGCCCGGGCCGTAGCCGGCGGTCTGCACGCGCAGCGAGGCCAGGTTCAACCAGCGCCGCAGGATCGGCTCCTCGATCTGCACGTTCTGGACGCGGCTGCGCCGGAAGCCCTTCTCGCGCCGGGTGAATAGGCCGTAGCCGACCTGGAGCTCGTTGCCGTACTGCCTAAGCGTGAAATCGAAGTAGCGCATCACGCTGGCGAGCACCGAGACACCCCAGCCGGCGACGCCGAAGATTATGCCGAGGACGAAGAGGCCGGTGAGAAACGCCTGCATATCTTGCTGGGCGGTTTGAACGAGGCTCTCGACCGCCTGACCCGATTCCAGGTACTCGGGCGGCAGAAAGGGACCGAGTATCCGGTCGGTGGGCATGAAGTCGAACAGATAGTCGCCGCCGAACAGGACGCCGACCAGGAAACCGGCGCGGTTGGACGTCGCGCCGGCGATCGCCAGCTGGAGCGGCGACACGTGATGGACGGCGGACTCGGCGGCCGTCGGCTGAGCGGGGGCCTCGCCCGGTGTCGTGGCCGCGACGACCGGCGGAGCCTCGTGCGCGAGGCCGACGAGCCGGGCCCGCAGGCGCACTCCCTCGTCGCGGCTCACGACGTGCAGCGTCGCCTCGGTCGCCTCGCCGCCCGCGGTCTCGATCCTGGCGGAGGTGACCTTGAATAGTTGTTGAAAAAGGCCCGCCCGCAGGTCGACGTTCTGGATCCGCGACCGAGGTATGATGCGCCTGCGGCGGAAGAGAACTCCGTGGGCTATGATCAGGCTGTCGTCTGTGATCCGGTAGCGGAAGCGCAGGTAGGAGACGGTAATCCAGGCGGCGAAGGTGACGGTGAACACGAAGATGACGACGACCGTCGCGCCGATGCCCGTTTGCGAGGCGATTACCCCGAGGATGACCGCGTAGAGCAGTTGGACGGCGCGGAGCAGTGGCGTCAGCGGGTGAAGCCGCTGCCAGCCGTCCCCGTTCTCAGGGACGGTCATCGAGTTCCTCGAGTCGGGCCAGCTCCTCGCGCAGCCGCTCGGCTTCGACGGCGGCGAGTCCCGGGATCTCGGCGTCGGCGCCGCGGGTGCCCGCCGTGTAGATGACGAGCGAGTTGAGACCGAGCCAGCGCTGCAGCGGCGAAGACCGGGTGTCCACGTGCTGGATGCGCACCCGCGGTATCAGCGAGCGCGATCGCCATAAGACTCCCTTTACGATCAAGACACGATCGGCCTCGACCTGCCATCGCCAGAAGCGGTAACGGAGGCCCGGCCACAGTACGGCGAACCCTAAAGCCAAAAACGCGGCGAGGCCGGCGATAACGCCCGGGACGAAGAGCCGGATGCCCTCAGGGGCGAGGACCACGCCTTCAACGAGGCCGGCTATCGCGGTCAGCGGCAGCGCGAAGATTAGGCCGGTGAGCCTCCACACGGTCGTTACGCGCGGATCGAGTGGGTTCAATCGTTCCCCCGGTCACGAGGTAGCGCTGACATCTTGATCGACCCCGAAAGATGCGTCGATCGGCGCGCCGCCGCGACCGTTATATCGGCTGTGTCCCCTAGTAAGCGCGACCGACTATGCGGTAGCCGGTTTCTTGGACCGGTAACAGGTAGATGCGAACCGAGCGGGGGCGAGGTGAACCGGCTTGGGGGATCGCCCTGAGCTCGAGCTTGGCCAACCGCTCCTCTACCGGCCTGCCACGCAGTTCCTGCCAGAAATCTGAAGTCGTAGGAACGGGTGGGAGATCGAGCTCGCCGTCCCCGCCTTCCGACATTCGCGGCTCGATCACATCCTCGACCTCGGCCCCGGCGGCCGGGAACTCGAAGCGCATCTCGTAGCGGCGTCCGTGCGCCGGGACGATGCCTTCGGCGACAGCCAGATCACGAAACGTGAGGACCGGCGCGCCGGGTGAGCTTCTGACGCTCGGTTCCTCCAGCGGGGTCACCCTGGAAAACCAGTACTCGACGGTGAGGTGGCGGCGTCCGATGATCGCCTGGATCAAGGTCTCCGCTGCCACCGGGTCGCTGAGCCCACCGGCGGAAACGGCCGCGCGGATCAGCTCCTCGTCGAAGCTCGCCACCAGTTTGGCTCCCCAGTAGCCATCTCGGATCGTGCGATTCTGGAAGGCGGGGTTCGGATAGTTGCTCCTCCATGTGCCGGGATCGAACAGGTCCGTCGAGTAGAAGCCGATCGATGGGTGCTCCGGCTCGTGGGAGTAAACCTCCCAGCTGCTGGTGTAGATACCGCCGCTGAACAAGCGGGCGCTGATCGTGCCGAGGTCGAGGTCGTATTCCACGCCGTCGCGCGGGGCGTTGGGAGCGATACCTGCGCTTCCCAGGCTGGAGCCAAAGTCGATCAGGCAGTGCACTACCCTCAGTTGGCCGTCCTCCTCGACAACGATATCGAGGGAGTTCTGCTGCTTGGCGTCGAGGTGGTTAAGCCACGCGGACATGACGTACATGCCGCGCAGCTCGCGCAGGTGCTCGTGCGGGATGGTGTCTGCCGGATCGTCCTTGCGGGTTCCCTCGTAGCTGAAGGGGCCGATCGCCCCCGGCATGATCTGACTGGCTACCGCCCGGATGCGGCCGTTGGGGCGCTTGGTCAGTTCCGCCAGCATCTCCTGCAGGTCACCATCGCCGATGGGATGGACGCGGCCCAGCCGGTCCTCGAACGCCAGCGATTCATCGGCACGGGCCATGGCCGGATCCAATTCCACGATGTAGACGGCGGGCACGTCGTAACCGGCCGCGAAGAACAGGCGCGAGGTAATCGCCTCGGCCGCGGTCATCAGCTCGTCGTAGCCCGGAGGGTCGAACTTGATCAAGTAGCGCTCGCCGGCCGCATCACGGATCAGGTAGCCTGGAGTGATGCCCCGCACCTTGGCACCGATCACCGTCCAGAGCCCACTCGTGTCGGGTGGAACGCCATGGACGGGCCCACGTGCCACCTCGGCGGCCGTCATCCGCCGGTCCCCGTTTCTGTGCGTGAACCAGCTGGAGTTCGCGACATCGTCTTCGGCGGTCGGGTTGTAGGCCTCGACCTTGTTGCCGACCCACGAGCGAAGCGCGCGGGGCGGAATGAAGACGTAGGTGAGCGGCTTGCGGATGCTCTGCTCGAAGAAATCGATCGTGACGTCGGGGTCGCGTTCCTGCGGCGCCTCGGTGAGCACGACGGGTTCGGGGCTCGAGGACGGCGATGCGTCGTCGACGACCAGGCGGTTCTTGGAGCACGAGGCCAGGGCGAGCACGCTGGCGGTGTACAGGATGGTCGGTATCGAGCCCGGTCGCCGCATCAGTAACCTGCCAGGAAGGTGAAGTTGACCCTGAGCCCCTCGTCTCCGCCGGCGAACTCCAGACGGGCGCCCGACCCGGTCAGGGTGAGCGTGCTCAGCGCGATGCCCAAACTCGGTCTCAGGCGACCGAATGTGAAATCATCTGTCAGGTTGTGGGCGACCATCCCGCCGTGCAGAAAGATGGAGGCGGCCAGCAAGGACGTCTCGCGCGGGCCCAGCCAGATACGGTACCAGTACTCCACCCGTCCCAGGATAAGATCGCGGTCACGAAACCGTCCGGTCCGGTAGGCGGGAAGCGATGGGGTGCCCCCGAGCGTCGGCAGACGGTAGAAGGGGATCTCGCCGCCGCCGCTGGGCCGGGCTGTCTGGTAGCCGATCTCCAGTTCCAGGGCTCGCGTATCGTGGTGGAACGGGATGACAGCTCCGACGCGCGCCTCGATCTCGCCGAAATCCGCCGCCCCTTCAGAGTTGCTCTCATTCCAGCGGAAACGGAGACGCAGCCACCGCCGTCCAGGCAACAGACCGGGGTTACGCCTGAACCACTCGGCGCCGCCGCCCACCGAGATGTAGCGATCCTTGGCTCCGAAGCGGGGGACCTCTTCGGGTGCAAAGGTGGAATCGACATCCGGGAGGCGCGCGTTGTTGCCCTGCCCGGTCTCGACCTCGGACCAGTCGACGCTCAATCTCAGTACGGTACTCCGCGTCGCTGCGAGGCCGAGCTCTGCGCCCACAAGCTGCTGGTCCAGCTCATAGTCGGAGCGATCTTCCTCGCGGCTGTCGTGGCCGATCCCGGAGAACTCGTCCTGGTGACGGTGGTTCATCGAGCCGACGGCGTTGGCGGCGAAGCTCTGAGGCTGACCTGGCATGAGGCGTTCGGGGCCGTAGCCGGCCCGCACCAGGGCACGCCAGTACCCCTTGAACGTCACTCCGCCACGTGCATGTCCCCAAAGCGCGTCGTCGCGACTCGGCCGCCCGAGCAAAAGGGCGACCCCTGTGCCGGTGCCCGTTCCTAGAGCCGCGACAGTAGGATAGACCGACCTTCTGTTCAGCTCCTGGTTAGCGTATCCGATCCATCGTAGCAGGCGATTGTCATCCGCTACCTGGGAAACCTGTTCAAGCCCCAACACCAGCACGTACAACGGCGCTGTTATCACCTTGAATGGGAATTCCGCGACATCCCAACCGTCGACGGCGGGTGTGCCTCGCTCGATGACAACGATCGAGTCCGCATCGCTCTCCTGAGCGAACGCAATAGCGGGGAGAACGAGTATCAGTGTTGAGACGAGGACTTGTGCGGGTACACAGGCGAAGAGCCTTCGCTGCGATCGGGGTTCACACGGTGAGGATCCGTGAGCTGCTCTCATAACTAGCTACCGGCGCTCCTCAGATCTCTTGGATGGTTTTGTTTTCAGCTAATTACCAACATAGCGCCGCGGTAGCCTGGCAGCCACGGTCGAGAGAATGGAGCTGAGGAAGGGTTACTCGCCGGGCGGCGCGGCGCCGGAGGCCGGCAGGTGCGCCTCGAGCCACTCTCTGACGACCAGCGGCACGTCGCGGTGCTCCACATCCACCAGGTAGTTGAGTCGGCGCATCTGGTCATCCGACATCAGACCGGCCAGTTCGTCGAGAGCAGAGCGGATCTCGGGATGTCGCTCGAGCACGTCGGCCCGGATGATCGGTGCGGCGTGGTACGGTGGGAAGTACGACCGATCATCACGTAGCTGCACCAGGTCGAGGGCCTCGATGAGCCCGTCGGTCGAGTTGCCCGCGATCAGGTCCACTTGTCCACCGGCGAGGGCGCGGTAGGTCAAGCCGAGGTCCATGGTACGCGGTGTATCGGTGAACCGCAGGCCGTAGGTCTCCGCCAGGCCGCTGAACCCGTCCTCGCGCTCCATGAACTCGTAGCCGAAGCCGGCCCGCCAGCCCTGGGTGTGTGGGGCGGCCTGCGAGATGGTCTCCAGCCCGAGGCGACGCGCGTCGTCGCCGCGGACCAGGATCGCGAACGTGTTGTTGAAGCCCAGCGGCTCACCCCAGTTGAGAGCGAACCGCTGAGCGTACTCGGCCTGCACCGTTTCGTAAACCGAATCCGGGTCTTGCAGCGGCGCCCGTTCGAGTATCGCCGTCAAGGCCGTGCCGGTGTACTCAACATAGATGTCGACCTCACCGGAGAGAATGGCGCGGTGACAGACGAACGTTCCTCCCAAGAAGAAGCGCCTATCGATCGTGATGTCGGTGCGCCGCTCGATCTGCTGGGCGACGAGCTCGGCGAGTATCGTCTGCTCGGTGAAGTTCTTGGAGGCGATGACGACGCGATCGCTCCACAGGTCGCAGCCAGCAGCGGAAGCGAAAGCGATCAGCAGTACGATCGGCGAGGGCTTCATACCGTTCTCA
>JBDHHM010000036.1:0-12747 GCA_039589355.1 Gemmatimonadota bacterium
TTCGGCTGGTCGTCGGGCGAGCCGGAGCGCGAGCACTGGACAGGTCCGCGGATGCAGCAGTTCCTGCGGCTGGCGGCCGAGCATCCCGATCGCATCGCCGTCGCGCTGCACGAGTACAGCTACGTGCGCGACAACCTCGACCGACTGTACCCGCACCTGGTGGGCCGCTTCCAATCGCTGTACGATGTAGCTGACTCGCTGGGCATCGCGCGACCGACTGTAGTGATCACCGAATTCGGATGGGTCTACGACGACGTCGCGCCGCTGACCCAGGCGATGACCGTCGACCTGGTTTCGGCGGGATCGCCGGTCACGCGCAGAAGCTCATTGCACCGCTCACCGAGTACGCTCTGCAGACGTATTTCGTCGTGCCGTGACGACAAAAGGACAACGCGATGAACGAACGTGAGTGTCTAAACAAAGTCCTGCTGCTCGGGGCGATGAACGAACGTGAGTGTCTAAACAAAGTCCTGCTGCTCGGGGTCGCCTTTAGCACCGCTCTCGCCTGCGCTGACTCGTCGCCGACGGACACGGATAACACCGCAGGGCCGCCGGAGACTCCGACCGTCGAGCTGCGGCGTGAGCCCGAACTGACGTCCAACTGTCACAACTGGCCGGCGCAGGAATTCTCGGCCACCAACTACGTGGAGCGCACGAGGACGTCGGTGATAGAAGGCGATCATGCGATCGATTTCACATTGAAAGACACCGATGGGGTGGAGTACAGGCTCTCCCAGTTGCTGCGGACCAGGCCGGTGCTCATCGTTTTCGGCGCGTTCACTTGACCCCCCTATCGGAGCAAGGTTCCTGCTCTCAACGAACTGGCGACCAAGTTTTACGACGCGACGCGCACCTACGGCGACGTAGTTCACATCGTCCACATCTACGTGGTCGAGCCGCATCCGCTCGACCCCGATCCCAGCCCCTACCGCGGAGAAGTCTGGGAGACAACCTATAGCGAGCGATCGCAGCCGAAGACCTACGATGCGCGCGTTGGACTCGCGCGAGAAATCGAGGCTCTACTCGAGGGGAATCAGCTTATGCTGGTGGACGAGCTGACGCCCGAGTCGCGCAACAACCCGCTCTGGTGCTCTTACGGGCCGGCGCCGAACTCGGGCTACCTGATCGATCAGACCGGTGAGCTTCGCGTGGTGAATACCTGGATAAACCTCTCCGAGATGGAGCGGACTATCGACGCAATAGTCGGCGAGTAGCGCCCGGGGTGCGCTACTCGGCTTCCTTCTTGCCTTTCCGCTTCTGAACCAGGTCGTCAACGCGTTTGTTGACTTCCTTCAGACCTTCGCTCAGCGTCTCGCGCAACTCGTCCAGCAGGTCGGTCGAGGCTCCGCGCGTGGCGCTCCAGGTCTCCTTGGCCGCGGCCTTCGTTCCCGGCTGCTTCGCCTCCTCGCGCACCGCATCCACGGCCCGGTCCATCTTTTCGCCTAGCTCGCGCAGCCGGTTGACCACTTTACGAGTCTCTTCCTCGCTCACCTCGTCGGTCGCCCAGCCTTCCTTGAAGGCGCTGCCGAGGCGGTCGCCCAGATCCTTGACCTGCTTGCCGACTTCCTTCCAGCGGCCCGCCACGTCGCGCCAGGTGCGTTCCTCTTCCGTCTGCTCTTCCGACTTGATTGGCAGTTTTTCATCCATCTCATGACTCCAGGTTGGTCGCAAGTGAGTTCACTGATTACTGGTCACTGACTACTGATCACTACTGCCCTGAGCCCACTCATGTTTCAGCGCCAGGACCTCCAACAGCCAATCCCGCGCCGCGCGCATCGCCTGCCCTCTATGGCTGATCTCGTTCTTCTGCTCGACCGTCAGAAGAAAAGAGGGTCATAGCCGAACCCTCCTTCTCCCCGCGGCTCGCGCAAGATAACGCCGTCGACGCGGCCCCCGAACACGCGCGACCCTTGGTCGAGTACTACTGCGACGGCGCAATGGAAGTGGGCGGTGCGCTGCTCGTCGGGCACATCCCGGATCTGGCGGAGCAGGTAAAGGTTGTTGGCGCGATCGACGCCGTACTCCGCCTGCATCTCGGGTGGCGCGTACCTCTTGCTGCGTGGCCCCGGCTCGCCGTTCAGGGCATCGACGCGGATGCCGGAGTCCTCGGCGATCATCGGCAGCCCCGTGCGATCGTGGAAGTACTCCGCCTTGGCGAGCGCGTTCCGGGCGAACGAGTTGAACGCCTCGAGCCGCTCCTCATCCGGCCGCTGCTCGACACCGAGATCGGCCAGAGTGGCCAAGCGGATGGGCGTGCCGCGGAAAAGCGGCTCGATCTCCCGGAGTTTAGCCGCGTTCCGTGTGGCCATCGCCAACTTCACAGCGCCGCCTCCACCGCCCGCCGCTGTACGTCTATCAGCTCACCCACGCCGGCACGGGCGAGCGACAGCAGAGTCTCGAGTTCGCCCTCGCCGAAGGCTGCGCCCTCGGCGGTGCCCTGGACCTCGACTATGCGACCGTCATCGAGCGCCGCGTAGTTCATGTCGACATCGGCGCCGACATCCTCTTCGTAGTCGAGATCGACGCAAGGCTTGCCCTTCACGATACCGACGCTCACCGCCGCCACGAAGCGGCGCACCGGATTAGCAGGGAGGATTCCCCCGGCGACGAGTCGCGCCGTAGCCAAGTAGAGGGCGATGAAGCCGCCGGTGATGGCAGCGGTCCGGGTACCGCCGTCGGCCTGCAGCACGTCGCAGTCGACAATGATCGTGCGTTCACCCAGCGCTTCGAGGTCGGTGGCGGCGCGCAGTGCGCGCCCGATCAGGCGCTGGATCTCCTGCGTCCGGGCACGGGGCCCGTTTCTCTCGCGCGGCATTCGCTGGCTAGTGGACCGGGGCAGCATGGCATACTCGGCGGTAACCCAACCGCCCAACTTATCGCGCCAGGGCGGCACGCCTTCCTGGACAGTGGCGGCACAGAGGACGCGGGTATCTCCCATCGCCATGAGGCACGACCCCTCGGCCTGGGGCGCTGCGCCCGTCTCAATCGAGACCGGCCGCAGCTCATCCGGCCGCCGCCCCGAGGGCCGTCGCGCGCCTCTCATCGCAGGTTCATCCGGTAGGCTTTCTCCAGCAGCGCGGTCGTGGACAGCCCTTCGATGTACGGCAGGATCACTATCTTGCCACCGCCCGCTTCCACGACATCGCGCTCCGCCAACTGCTCCGGGGTATAGTCGCCACCCTTGACCATGAGGTCCGGCTGCAGGGCAGCGATCAGATCCGCCGGGGTATCCTCGTCGAAAACCACCACCGCGTCGACGCACTCGAGCGCCGCCAGGCACGCGGCGCGGTCGATCTCCGGCTGCAGCGGCCTCCCCGATCCCTTCAGGCGGCGGGTCGAATTGTCGCTGTTGAGGCCAACCAGCAAACGGTCGCCCAGTGCGCGCGCCTGGACCAGCACCTGCACGTGCCCCCGGTGCAGGATATCGAAGCAGCCGTTGGTGAAAGCGAGTCGGAAGTCACGACCCGGCCCGTACTCGTTCCGCGCCGTTTCCCAGGTCAGGATCTTTCGCCGCAGAACTTCCGGCAGTTCCCCTCCACTGCTCAAGCTCAACCTCCGCTTCCTGCTTCCCTGAAGGTCGCGACGATCGCTTCACCGCCTCGGCTCAGCATGTCCTCCGCGACCCGGACCCCAAGCTCCTCGGCGTTGTCACGGCCGGCGCCGCCGTGCGCTCGAATTACCTGTGAACCGTCCGGCGTCGCGACGAGTGCATGCAGGATTAACTCTTCGCCCCGTGCCCAGGCGCGGGCGCCGACGGGCACCTGGCAACCGCCCTGCAGCGCGGCCAACAGGGTGCGCTCGGCAACGGTCTCGGCTCTGGCGGCGTCGTCATCGATCGGCCGCAACAGCTCGTCGATCACCGGGTCGTCGGCTCGGCTCTCCACCGCCACGGCACCCTGCCCCGGCGCGGAAAGCCACTCGGGAGGCTCCAAGTACGAGGTGATTCGCTGGGCGAGGCCCAGGCGAAGAAGCCCTGCCGCCGCCATTATCACGGCATCGTACTGCCCCTCATCGAGCTTGCGCAGCCGGGTCTCGACGTTTCCTCGGATCGATGCGACCTGCACATCCGGCCGCGCCGCGAGGAGCTGTGCACGGCGCCGTTCCGAGCTGGTCCCGATCCTCGCATTCGGCTGCGCCGCTGCGATATCAGGTGGGCCACCCGCCGCGCTGACCCAGGCGTCCCTCGGATCTTCTCGCTCGCACACCGCGCCCACTTTCAACCCGACCGCGGGGTCGGTCGGCAGATCTTTGAGGGAATGAACGGCTAGGTCCACGTCCCCCGAGCGAAGTGCCGACTCCAGTTCCTCGGTGAACAGTCCTTTGCCACCGATCTCGGGTAGCGGGCGGTCCAGAATCCTATCGCCCTTTGTCTCGATCTCGACGATCTCGAAGCGGCGATCCGGCCAGGCGGCGGCGAGACGATCGCGTACCCACTCCGATTGCCACATAGCCAGGCGGCTGCCGCGGGATGCGATGCGCACGACTGGCGAGCGCGTCAGGGTAAGCCTCCTCCCGCGATCCCGCTGGGGCCGCCCGCCATCGCTTCACCTGGGTCCTCGCTCTGGCCGTCGCGCTGAAATATCCACTTCAACAGCGGGGGCGTGATAAACGTCGAGAACATCACCATGATCAGGATAGCGCTGAACACGGCATCGGAGAGGAGGCCGCCGCGTCGTCCGATGTCGGCGAAGATCAGACCGACCTCGCCCCGCGGGATCATCCCGACGCCTATCGCCAGGCCGTTCATCTTCTCCCACGGGACGGAGAAGCCCGACACCACCTTACCGAGAATGGCCACAGCGGTGAGCGTCCCACCGATCACCAGTACGCCCGTGTTGAAGTCCTCGGTCCACGGCAAGATGAGCCGCACGTTTACAGCCGCGCCCACCGAGACGAAGAAGATCGGTGTGAAGACGTCGGCCACGGGTTCAATGCGCTCGACCACCAGGTCGAACTGGTTGGTCGACGAGAGGATGATACCGGCGGCGAAGCTGCCGATGATCATCGCCGAATCGGATATGTCGGCGAGCGCCGCCAGTAGCAGCGCGAAGCTGAAGGCAGAGACCAGCAGCACGCCACGCACCCGCAGCCGATCGACGAAGTCGAACAGGTGCGGGCCGATGTAATTTCCGATGATCACCGCGAAGACCAGGAAGCCGACCGCCTTCACGAGCGTCCAGGTGACGGCACCGATGGTGACGTCGGAGCCGGCGGCCAGCCCGACGACCAGCGCGAGCATCACGAGGCCGAGCACGTCATCGATCACCGCCGCTCCGATGATCGTGCGCGCCTCGCGCGTGCGCATCTGATCGAGATCGGAGAGAACGCGGGCCGTTATCCCCACCGACGTCGCCGTGAGCGTAGCGCCGACGAATACAGCGACCTTGGCGAGGCTGACACCTTCCGGGTGGGCGCCGAGGTCGGGATTCGCGAAGAACCAGTAGCCGGCGCCGAGCAGGAACGGCACCGTCACACCGACAAAGGCCACGACCGCCGCCGCCGGGCCGACCCGGAACATTTCCTTCAGGTCGGTCTCCAAGCCCACCTCGAATAGCAGGATAATCACGCCGATCTCCGCCATCAGGTGGACCATCTCCGCCATCGAGTCACCGGCCGCAGTCGGTACGATCCCGAGCACGCTGCCCCCAAGGATCATGCCGCCCAATAACTCGCCGAGCACAGCTGGTTGGCCGATCCGCTCAGCCAGTTCGCCGCTGAACTTCCCGACCATCAAGATCGCGACTATGATCAGCAGGAAGCGCGCGGTCGTGTGCGCGCCCGAGTCGTCATGACCCGACTGTTCCGCCGGGTCGGCCTGCTGACCCGCAGCCGGCGCCGCCGCCGTCACCGGGACAGAGGCCGGCACGGGGTCGCGCGCCGGCGCACGGTAGCCCGCGATACCGACGAGGAAGATGCCGGCCACGGCCCAGAGCAGCAGCCGGCGACGGCGGGCGCGCCGGGCGAGCGGGCGTTCCACTCTCATCGGCTCACCACTGGGACTGTGCCCCATCGATGATCAGCTGGATCAGGTTGTCGATCGCCAGCATGCGGCCATCGGTCTCGCTCTGACCCTTATCCGGCTCGTATTCACCAGAAGCGGAAAGCGACGTGTTGGTCCAGAGGATCTGTTCCTCTCCGACGTCGTAGATTTCGATCGAGACGGTGATATCGACTCGCCGTTGAAAGATGACGGGCCCTTCCGGGTCCGGCTGGTAATTGACGGCACGATCATCGTAGCGTGTGATCGTTCCCCTGAGGATCGAATCCGCCGACCCCTCGTCCGCCGGCCTCAGACCCAGGCGGCCGGGAATGTTGTCGAGCAGCGCCTGGGTGAGCTCCTGGGTCAGTGTGAACTGGGTCGTTCGGTTATCCATCGGGAGGATGGCGACGGAATCGATATGGCTGGGCAGGCCGCCGCCACCGGATAGACTGTATACGCCGCAGCCGGCGAACACGATCACCGTCAGACTAGCGAGGCGCCACATCGAAGATGCGTTTCTCGAAAGGCTCATGCTCGCGGATTCCCAACACCTTGATACGCACTTCATGGAAATCTCTGAGGTCACGATATCGGGCCTCTATCGGCCACCGATAACCACCGGGGCCATCGCCCGCATCGCCGGGCTCGACGCGAATCTCCTGGACTACGTCTCCCTCGATCCTCAGTTCACCCTCGATCAGTCGGCCCTCGCCATCGAAAAGGAAGGCCACCGTCGCCCGGGGCGACAGCCGGTAGGTCAACTGCGAACGCTCCCCGCGCCGCGCGCCTTCCGGCTCCACTCCGACTGGCGGCCGGAAGGCCCCGATCATCGTCCACATGAACGTCGGGGGAGGCAGCGTTATCCGCTGCTCTCCAAGGTAGTAGACGTCCGCCCCGAGCATAACGGCGCTCTGTACGCCGGACCAGCCGGGCCCCAGTAGATCGAGCCGCACGCTGTCCGGCGGGTTGACCCGAACGCCACCCTCGCCGGAGAAGCGCCCCTCACGGCCCCAGTAGCGCCATTCGAATTCGATGAGCTTGGGCTGGTCCGGCGTACCGAGTTCGCGAAGCCGACTCTCCAGCGCGCCGGGATCGCCGATGGGCACTGGATCGGGCAGTCGCGGCCCGCAAGCTGCCGCAGCCACGGCCAGGATCGACAAGAAATATCTAGTGCTCAATGAGTTGCGAAATTACCGGGCGCCGGGAATAGCGTCAAGCAATCTGTGGCTCGAGGGCCGCACCCAGGAGCCCCTCGATCGAGCCGGGCAGCTTGCGGGGAGACCCGCCGGAATCGACACACACCAGGTCGGTCTCCGCTTCCGCCAAAACCGCCTCACCCTCGGTCCGCTCGACCACGTAGTGGAAGGTGACACCCCTGCTCCGCACACGGGTCAATCGGGTACGCACACGTACAGGGTCGTCGTAGCGAGCCGAGTTGCGGAATCGGATCTGGGCGCCTGAGACTACCAGATACACACCCTGCCGCTCCAACTCGGCATAGGTCGCACCCAGCTGGCGCATCAGCTCGGTGCGTCCCATCTCGCACCAGATGAGGTAGTTGGTGTGGTAGACTACGCCCATCTGGTCGGTTTCGGCGTAACGGACCCTGAACTCGATCGTGCTCTCGGGCACGCTCCCTCCGTTTATCTCACAGCCTGCGCTATATCCGGAACCCGCCAAGGATAGGGCCTCATGCTCCCGGCGTCAAAACCGCAGGCGCCTTGTGCCCGCCGGCCACGTGTCTATTTTGCGCCTGCCTATGTCGAAAACCGTGTTGATCATCTCGGATTTGCACCTGGGCGCCGTGTCCGGCACGGTACAGCAGGAGTTCCAGCGTTTCGCGCGCTCCTGGCACGGCCGCGCCGATACCATGCTGATCAACGGCGACCTGTTCGACTTCTGGTGCGGTTACCGAACGGTGTTCCCGACGGTGCACTTCCACACCCTGCGGGTTCTGAGCGAGCTGCGGGAATCGGGGGTCAGAATCATCCTTGTCGGTGGCAACCACGACGCCTGGGTGGGAGCGTTCTTAGAGGACATGATCGGGCTCGAGCTTGCAGACGGGCCCATCGAGCTCGAGCTGGCCGGGCGGCGCGCCCTGGTAGCGCACGGGGACGGACTCGGCCCCGGTGACACGGGCTACAAGATGCTGAAGTTCGTCCTGCGTAGCCGGCCGGTCAGCACGGCCATGCGCTGGGTGCATCCGGACATCGCCTGTCGGATAGCGCGCGGCGTGTCGCGTACGGAAGAGCGCACGCACCGCAGCTTCGCCAAAGCCGAGGAGCGTGCCCAGGTACTGGAAGAGTACGCGGTGAGGCTACTGGAGGATCGCGACGACCTCGAGCTCGTCGTCTTCGGTCACTGCCACGTCCCGCAGGTAAAGGCTGTAGGCTCGAGGGGGTTCTACATCAACTCGGGCGACTGGGTATCACACCGGACCTACACGGTCGTCACCGAGGATACGATCGACCAACGGGAGTGGGCCGGCTCCGAATAAAGCCTGCTGGATCTCAACCCTTCATATCCTCGAAGCGACAGCTACGGCCCTATCGGTATCCTGAAACTCACTCCTAACGCGACCTTCTCGGGCTCCAGTCCCGTCCGCTCGTCGAACCCGTACAGGTGTACCGATATCCAACCGTCCGCAGCGGCAAAGAACGCCCAGAACACGGCCATTGCGATCCAGTCCTCGCGCTGCTGACGCCGCCCCAGGACCAGCGGATGGTCGTCGGAATGATTGCGCTCGGCGTGGGAGAGGCGGATCTGCGTGCGTGCGACCATGAACAGGCTGAACGCTTCGGCGAAGAAGTAGAGCGCGCCGCGAGACTCCGCGCCCAACTCCGCCTGCGCCCAACCCGGGATTACCAGCGAGCGTAAGAAGGCGCCGCCCGGAGAGAGCGGCGGCTCGGGGAAGAGGGAATCAGGCCGGGCAGGCGCCGCCTCCTCCTCCTGCTGCTGCGCCGGCAGCGTCGCCGGTACCAGCAGCGCGAGGGTCAGCGCGAGGACGAGGGCACGGCACGTCATACGATCATCCGCAATCGTTGAGGGTGAACCTCTACGTTGAGCGGCTCACCGGCCGGGAGCTCACGGTACTCGCCGTCGAGATGGTACTGTATCGGCGACTCCGATTCCACACTGAACCCGCTCATCTGCCATCGTTGTACCATCGGCAACCGGTCGTGTGTTCCCCAGCGTACGGCCCAGACGTAGCGGGCAAACTGCCAGAGACTGATCGGGTCGATCCAGTAGGTGTCGAGTAGACCGTCCTCGAGGCTGGCGTTGGGCGCGAGCCGGAATCCGCCGCCCTCGCAGACACCGTTCATCGCCGCGATCATCAGAGCGGCTCCCTCGCGCTCTCCCTCCGACCAGGTCACCCTGTAGTCTTGCGGTCGATAGCCCAGAATCGTCCTCACGACACCCGGGAAATAGCCGGGCCAGCGAATGCTATGGGTGCTCCGGCGCCGCGCCACCTCGGCATCGAAGCCGACCCCCAGTACATTCAGGAAGTACTCGCCGCCTTTGACCTGAGCGACATCGATGGCGCAAACCTGGAACTCGGCCAGTGCGTCGAGCGCCTGCTTCAGCCCCACGCCTACCCTGCCCAGCGCCCGGCCCAGATCGTTGCCTGTACCCAGCGGGACCAAACCCATCGTCGGATTTGGAGCGCCGCCGGCGAGCAGACCGTTGACCACGTCCAGTGCGGTGCCGTCACCGCCCGCCGCGACCACCGCGTACCCTTCTCGCGCCGCCTCCGCCGCCGCTGCCCGCGCCTCTTCGGGTCCCTTAGTCTCGACGATCTCGTGCGCGATCCCGTGCTCGCGCAACCCCTCGGCCATGCCAGAGCTGCCCAAGGCACGTGCGCCCAACGCTCGCCGGTTAAAGACCACAACTAGGAGTGGGCGCTCGCCGGAACCTCCACGACTAGAGCTCAGCGGGCCGGATTCCACAACTAGCGCCCCTGCAGCTCCCGCGCCGCCGCCTCGACCTGGCCGATCACCGAGTCGGTGATCAGCTCCGGCAGCGATTCGACGTCCCTGTACCGGTGAAGCGGAAGGAAGGACTCGTGCCGCTTCAGCCGCTGCAGGGTTCTATCCTCTTTCGCGCCCGAAAGGAGCAGCGGCTGTACGGGGATCGTTGGCAGCTCGGGGACCACGACACGCAACTCGTTGAGCACCGCGCTGGCTTCGGTCAAGTCGGCGATGACGAAGCGCGTCATGCGCGCCAGCGCTGCCAGCGTCTCGGCGATGTCGCGCGAAGCCAGCGGCTCGCAGTCAAACAGCACCGGCGTGTAGTCGTACCGTCGAACCGCTTTGCGAATCGCGTCGAGCGCCGGCTTCCGGTCCGACGTGAACCGCCCGAGGATCAGAACGATACTCGAGCTGACGCCTTGGATGACATCGCGGAGCTTGCGGTTATGCAGGAGCTGGTAGATGAACTGAGCGATCTCGAGATCGTCGACGGCGATCAGCGGCTCGCCCATGTCGGTAATCCTGAGGTCCGCCTGCTTGGCGTCCTGCAGCTTCACGCCCCACGTGGAGACAGCGAAGATCGAGCAGCCGGACAGATTCGCCTTACTCAGATTCGTGCGGACCAGGCGAGCCTTGCTCAGGTCCGCCTTCCTCAGGTTCGCGCCGCTCAAGTTGGCGCCCTCGAGGTCGGCGCTCGTCAGGTCCGTGCCCCTGAGGTTCGCCTCATCGAGCTGCGCTTCCCGGAAGCTCGCTCCGTTGAGGACCGCGCTCCTCAGGTTCGCACCACTGAGCTTGGCCCGAGTGAAGAGGACCGGGCCGGCGAAGGTATCGCTCATATCGGCGCCGCTGAGGTCGGCATCGGTGAAATCGGTCTCCGCGTGGGATGACCCCTTCAGGTCCGCCTCACGCAGGTCCGCTCCACGGAATAGCGCGTGCCCCATGCTCGCGGCGACGAACCTGGCTTTGTGGAGGTTGGCCCCGAGAAAGATCCCGTGGTCGAGGGCAGCACCGCTCAAATCCGCCCCTTCGAGCATGGCGTCGTGGCACTCGGCTCGCTCGAGGTCCGCACCCGCCAGGTTCGCACCGCTGAGGTCGGCTGAGCCGAGGATCGCCTTGTGTAGCTGCGCCCCCTCCAAATTCGCTCCCGAGAGGTCCGCCTTCAGTAGCAGCGCCACGCGCAGGTCCGCCCCAGCAAGGTCGGCGCCTGGGAGACTCGCCTCAATGAGATCGGGCACGACGCCCGGACTCCTCTGCCGCCACTCGTTCCAGGCGGCGGCGCCCTGCCGGATCACCGCTAGATGCCGCTCGTTCGCCATGGGCTCCAATCTGGCAGGGAGAAGGGCCTACCGAAACCCGTGACACCGAGCAGAGAAAACCCGGAACCTCGCCGGCGGGGGCGATAGTCCCGGGCTGTCAACGCTCCCTGGCCGGCCTACCAGGAAGACAGGTGCGGCGCGAACACCTGCAAGTCCACGTTCACCCTCGACCTGATCTGCTCCCTGACCGTGTCCGCCAGCTCCAGTGAGCTGAGGAGCAGCGCGAGCTGTTCGCGGCGATGAAGCTCCTCCGCCCGACTGCCCGTCAGGCGCGCGATGTACGCCGCATCGGCGAGGGCGAACGCTTGTGTTCCTAAGTCGCCATGCGACTCCGCCTCTTCGGCTAGGCGGTCGAGCGTCGCGACAGCGCTCTCGTACTCAACCCCGAAGTAGTAAGAGGTGGCGATGCGGCGAAGCGCATCGACGGGCAGCCGGCCCTCATCGCGGAGCAACTCAGCGGCCACCTCATACTCAGCTCGAGCCGCTTCGTACTCCCCCTCTATTGCGAACCGATCGCCCTGCGCTATCAGGTAGTCGATGCTCACGGACGACAGCCCGCTCGCCTCTCTCGCAGCCGTCATCGCCAACGGCGAAGCGACTACCAAAACTAGAACCGCCGCTGCCAGGCCCGTTAACTTTACATATTCTCTCATACCATCTCTCCTAACATGATCTATGATCACAACTGACCTTTGCCTAGCAGAACAGTCACCGCGGTGGTCCGGTTCCGGGCCGCGGCGGGCAATAGAAAGGGGGCAGCCGGGAAGCCGCCCCCTGATCGAGACCCGAAGGCCTCTCCGAGCCGACTAACCGTCTTCTGCCTCTAACACCACGAATTGCTGCCTACTGTCAAAAGCTTTCCACTTACCGGTTGCAGCGTCGATCGCAACGCCTACGACTCCGGCGAAGATATCGAGCACGACCCAACCGGCCTGGACGTGTGTCGTCAGCGTAACGGTAGAAGGCTCGTATCCATCCTTCCTGAACGTGACCGCGTATGTCTTCTCCGGCCGCAAGTGGAGCGTCACCGGGGTGTAGCCCATACTCTGGCCGTTGACGATGACCTCAGCTCCCTGGGGATCGGAACCGAACTCCACCGGATCCGGGCCGGGTCTGAATATCGTCGCACACCCCATCAACGCGGCTGCAGCCAGCGCGATAACCATATGCAGCGTCATCTTTCTCGTCATGGCCCCTTCTCCGGTCGCAACTGGGTGTACCTATCCATCCTGACGGCTACCTCAGCACAACCATCGGGCTGCAGTCGTGAGAAAGAGCAAACTCGATGCCGCGCCTACTCATCGGCGAAACGTGTCGTGTCAGTAGGAAACACTTCGCGTGCAGAAGGCGCACGGCGTGACACGGGCGGGTCACGCTCTTCTTGCTCCGGTCGCATGCAGATGGCAGAATAGCACTCTGCGATTAGCGGACCGCAAAACGTCGAGGTAGGCTCGTGCCAAAGGTGTTCGTAAGCCACTCGGCC
>JBDHHM010000037.1:0-10864 GCA_039589355.1 Gemmatimonadota bacterium
CGAAGGGGCCGACGAAGAGCTCGATCCGCTTGACGGGCGGTCTCCAGGTGGATCTGCGGCTCGTGCCGCAGGAGAGCTACGGCGCGGCTTTGACCTACTTCACCGGATCGAAGGCGCACAACATAGTGATCCGCGGGATCGGCCGCGAGCGGAGTATCAAGATCAACGAGTACGGCGTCTTCGAAGGCGAGCGGCTCGTGGGTGGGAAGACGGAAGAGGAGGTCTACGCCGCCGTCGACCTGCCCTGGATTCCGCCAGAATTGCGCGAAGACCGCGGCGAATTCGATGCCGCCGAACGTCGTCGCGCTCGACGACATTCGCGGCGACCTCCAGATGCATACGCAATACAGCGACGGTAAGCACAGCGTGGCGGAGATGGTCGAGGCCTGCCGGGAGCGCAGCTACGAGTACATGGCCATCACCGACCACAGCCCATCGCTGGCGATGACGGGCATCAAACTGGAGGACTTCGCGAAGCAGTACGCCGAGATCGATGAGCTTCAAGAGAGGTACGGCGATATTCGGATCCTCAAGTCGGCGGAAGTCGACATCCTGGAAGACGGGACGCTGGATCTCGGTGACGACATTCTGGCGATGATAGATGTCGTGGTGATCGCCGTGCACTCGAAGTTCAACATGAGCCGTGCCGACATGACGAGGCGCATCACGCGGGCCATGGGGCATCCGAAGGTGAATATCCTCGCCCACCCCACCGGCCGGCTGATCAATCGCCGCGAGCCCTATCCTGTAGACGTCGAGGAGCTCGTGAGGGTGGCGGGGCAGCAGGGCCTGATGCTGGAGCTCAACGCCCAGCCCGACCGACTGGACCTGCGCGACTTCCATCTACAGATGGCCCGCGAGGCGGGCGTGAAGATCGTCATCAGCACGGACGCGCACCGGACGGCCGAGCTCGACTACATGAGCTTCGGCGTGGACCAGGCGCGCCGCGGCTGGCTCGAGCCGACCGACGTAGCCAACACCTACCCACTGGAAGGGTTCCTGGAGCTGATCGAGAAATAGGGCCGCTCGGTCCGGGCTCGCGGGTCGGCTTGGGGGTCCTCGAGCTTCACCGCTCGCGTGCGCCGACCGAGGGCGCAGCACCATCGTGCTCGCTCACGAGTTACGCTCGCAGGACCCCCAGCGCCTCCCACAAGCCCTGACGAACCCCGGCCCTCCAGTCAGGGAGCCGTGCGGGTGGCGCGAGCGTAGGTGGTGTATCCGAAGCGAGGCCACCCGCCGGCGACCCCCGAGCGTAGGTGGTGTATCCGAAGCGAGGCCACCCGCCGGCGACCCCCGCCGACCCCCGCCGACCCTGTCCCCTGACGGCTCCTTGATCAACGGCCACCTAAAGTTGGATATTGGAGATGATCCCAGACAATAGGAGGTGAAGTACCATGTCAGTCGCGCCGGAAGTCGAGAAGCTGCTGAAGGACGAGGGCGTGGACTACGAGGTGATCAAGCACCCCACGGCCTACACTGCAGCAGAGGAGGCGGCAGCCTCCCACATCTCCGGGTACGAGTGGGCGAAGACGGTCATCTTCTTCACGAAGAGTGACGAGCCGATCATGGCCGTCCTGACCGCCTCGCACCACGTGAACGCCAAGCAGCTCGAGGATCTCGTGGGATCGGGCAAGCTTCGGCTGGCGGCCGAGTCGGATTTCTCCGGCCTCTACCCGAACTGCGAGCCCGGTGCCATGCCGCCGTTCGGCAACCTCTACGGGCATCGCGTGTACGTCGACGAGCGGCTGGCCGAGGACGAGACGATCGTCTTCAACGCCGGCAACCATACCGAGGCCGTCCGCCTGCGCTACGCCGATTTCGAGAGACTGGCAAAGCCTGTGATGGGCAGCTTCGGGGAGCCTTAAGAAGAAACCCGCGCTCGTTCGGGCGCGGGCTTCGGCAGCGTGCGGCCGGCACTCAACGCCGCTTCAAAGCTCTGGCGAGCTGCGGCGTGAGCGCTGAGTGCCGAGCAACCTCTAGCTGGTCGTCTCCTCTTCCTTCTCGACGCGGGCTGCGTCCTGCTCGCCAGAGCCGATCTTCGGCTCCTCATCCGGGCTCGTGAGCGACTTCTTGAACTCCCGGATCCCTTTGCCCAGCGACTGACCGATCTCCGGCAACCGGCGGGCCCCGAAAAGCAGCAGGAAGACGAAGCCGATGAGAATGACTTCAGTCCAACCCATGTTGCCAATTCCGATCGCTGCGACTGCAATGTACTGCATGTGATGACCTTCTCTCGTGTTGAGCTTTTCTGCGGGTTGGCTCAGGCCAACCCGTACGGCCTGGGCGCGTCGCCTGACGAGCGTTTGCGACCTTCGTCCAGCACACCCGCCTTCTGAAGTGCCTCCTGCCCGAGATGGCCCAAGAGCTCGTGCTCGCGATCGAGTGTCTCGAGAGCTACATCGCGGGCCGTCTCCTCACCGACCCAGGCGTCCTCGATTGCTCGCCAGCCGATATCCCGGGCGATCCGCTCCAGCACGTAGGCGCTGACCAGATTGTCATCCAAATAGCCCGCGGGACCGAACTCCTCTTCGGGCATGGCATCATTGGGGCCGACGTAGTACGCCAGGGCCGCGTTGACCATCGTGCGATGGCGTTGCTGTAGACGCGGATCCTGCGAGAGCACCATGAGCGTTGCCACAAAAATCGGCGCCCATCTGACGAACTTGCAGAAGATGCCTTTATACTCCCCCGCGTTCTCCCTAACCACTTGGGTGAAATCACGCACCGCGATCCCTCCCTCTTCGGCCGTGCCCGGCGAATCCGCAGCCGGCCGTTAACGCCCCGCACCCACCGAGCGCTCACCCACGCCTCGGTAGGAGATCCTCCAGATACGACCACCAGCAACATCGCTAACATACAGCGCACCGTCCGGGCCCACCAGCGGCACCACCGGCCGGCCCCAGGCGCGGCCGCCGTTCGCTAGCCAGCCGGTCACAAAGTCCTCGAAGCCGACGGGGCGCCCGGCATCTACCTGCACGCGAACGACCTTGAAGCCCGATAGCGCCGGCCCGCCCGCGGCCGACCCGCTCAGCGCGACGAACGCGTCGCCGTCGTATTCGGCGGGGAACATCTCACCTGTATAGAAGGCGATCCCCTGCGGCGCCGAGTGTGCAGGAAGGCTCAAGACGGGAGGCGACGTGCCGTCGCAACGATGCGGGTTTCCGAACTCCGGGGTCGCAACGCGATGACCGTAGCAGTACGGCCAGCCGTAGTGGCGACCGCGACGGATTACGTTGAGCTCGTCCGGCGGCAACCGGTCGCCCAGTCCGAGCCGCCCGAGGTCGGTCGCCCACAGTTCGCCCGTCTCGGGATGGAAGGCAAGCCCGGCGGCGGAGCGCAGGCCCCGCGCCCATGTCTCCTGCTCCTCACCCCGGATGCCGAAGCGGAGGACCGTCGCCCGACGTGGGTCATCCTCGCGGCACACGTTGCAGGATGCGGGGAGGGTGAGGTAGAACGCGCGGCCCGACGGCTCGATGAGCAACGCGCGACTCGACGCTCCGTCGGTGGGGAGCGAATCGACGACAACCGTGTAGTCGGACACGGAATCGGTGTCGGGATCGTGCACGGAGATGACCCGGCCTATCTCCGCTACCCAGAGGTCATCACCATTCCAGCTGACCGCGCTCGGTCGATCGAGGTTCTCGATCAGCGTTAAGGCTTCCTCGGCTCGACCATCGCCGTCGTCGTCGGCGAGTCGCACAACCCGGCCCTCGAGGGTGAGCGCCACGTACAAAGCCCCGTCCGGTCCGAACGCCATGCCCCAGGGACCGGCCAGTCCCTCGGCATACACCTCGACCACGAACCCATCCGGTACGTCGAGCCGCTCACCCGACTGGGCATGGGCTGTTTCCGCCCACGCATGAGCGGCGACCGCGGCGCTGCACGCGAGGGTGACGACTTGCCGGAGGCTTCGATCCTTCCGATCCATGACCACTACGCTATATGGTGGACGGGGCCTCGTGCAATAGTGGCCGCGCCATTGCGGTAGCGCGGCGCGGGACCCAACATCGTATCCCGGCCCCGACATAGACGAGAACGCCGTAGGAGGGAGGTCTCCCGATGCTGTACCGACGCCTGGTCCTGCTCGGAATCGCCGCGCTCGTCCTTTGCTCACCGGCTCTCGATGCCGCGGCGCAGGAACGCTTCACTATCGAGCAGATCATGAGCTCGCCCTTCCCAAGCGACCTGACGGCCGCACCGGCCGGCGCTGCCGTCGCCTGGGTGTTCAACGCGCAGGGCTTGCGCAACATCTGGGTGGCGGAAGGGCCCGATTACGAGGCCCGCCGACTCACGGGCTACAGCGAGGACGACGGACAGGCGATATCAGGTTTGACCTGGACGCCGGATGCCGGTTCGATCGTCTATGTCCGTGGCGGTGGCGCGAACCGACAGGGCGAGTATCCCAACCCCTGGAGCCTGCCGCAGGGCGTGTCCCAGCAGATATGGATCGTCGACCTGGCCGGCGGCGAGCCGCGTCACCTTGCCGATGGCTCCAGCCTGAGCGTCGCGCCGACCGGCGACGTGGTCGCCTTCCTGAGGCGGGGAGACATCTTCGTTGTACCACTGGAAGGCGGTGACGAAACGCCGCTGGTCAAGGCGCGCGGCGGCAGCGGCTCGCTGCGCTGGTCGCCGGATGGCTCGCAGCTGGCCTTCGCGAGCAGCCGCGGGGACCACAGCTTCATCGGCGTCTACGACCGGGAAACGAAGCGCATCCGCTGGCTCGATCCGAGCGTCGACCGCGACGGGGCACCGGTATGGTCGCCGGACGGCCGGAGGATCGCGTTCAGACGGATCCCGGCCACCCAGGGTCCGCTGCCCTTCGGGCCTGAGCGGAGTGCCCAGCCGTGGTCGATCCGCGTCGCCGACGTGGCGAGCGGATCGAGTCGTGAGGTGTGGCGGGCCGACGGGGGTGAGGGCAGCGCGTTCCACGGCGTGGACGCTCGGGACCAGCTGATGTGGGGCGAAGGCAATCACATAGTCTTCCCGTGGGAGAAGGACGGCTGGGCGCACCTCTACTCGGTTCCGGTAGGCGGCGGCGAAGCGACTCTGCTAACGCCGGGCGATTCCGAGGTACAGCACGTCGCCCTGAGCCCGGACCGCAGCCGCGTCATCTACAGCTCGAACCAGGGCGACATCAACCGCCGCCACCTCTGGAGCGTGCCGGTGGCCGGCGGCAGACCCACCGCGCTGACCCCCGGCAACGGTATAGAGTGGTCGCCGGCGCCAACCGCCGAGGGCGGTGCCCTGGCCTTCCTGCGGTCGGACGCTCGCGGACCGGCGCGCCCGACGATAATGCTGGAACCCGGTCGCCCACGCGACCTGGCCCCGGAAACGATGCCGGCCGACTTCCCCAGCGATGACCTCGTCGAGCCGCAACCGGTGATTTTCCCAGCCGCCGATGGCATGCCGATACACGGGCAGCTGTTCATGCCCCGGGGCGCCGGCCCCGGCGACCGTCGACCGGCCGTGCTGTTCTTCCACGGCGGCTCGCGCCGGCAGATGCTGCTCGGCTGGCACTACCGGGGTTACTATCACAACGCCTACGCGCTGAACCAGTACCTCGCCAGCCTCGGCTACGTCGTTCTGTCGGTGAACTACCGGAGCGGTATCGGCTACGGCATGGAGTTCCGGGAAGCGCTGAACTACGGCGCGACCGGCGCCAGCGAGTTCAACGACGTATTGGGCGGCGGCCTCTACCTGCGAAACCTACTCGAGGTGGACCGGGACAAGATTGGGCTCTGGGGCGGCTCGTACGGCGGGTACCTGACGGCCCTGGGCCTGGCACGCGCGTCAGACCTGTTCGCCGCGGGCGTCGACTTGCACGGTGTGCACGACTGGAACGCGGTGGTTAGAAACTTCGTGCCCAGCTACGATCCCGAGGCGCGGCCCGACGCCGCGCGCCTGGCCTTCGAGTCGTCGCCGATGGCGTCGATCGACACATGGCGATCACCGGTCCTGTTGATCCACGGCGATGACGACAGGAACGTCCCATTCAGCGAGACCGTCGATCTCGTGGCGGCGCTTCGCAAACAAGGGGTGGCGTTCGAGCAGTTGGTCTTCCCGGACGAGGTGCACGGTTTCGCGACACACGCACGTTGGCTGCAAGCCTATCGCGCGGCGGCGGAGTTCTTTGATAAGCACCTGAGGCGGGGACCGGTGGTCGGTGGTCGGTAGTCGGTGGTCGGTAGTTCAGCGTTCGTGGTAACGCAGTTCGTAATTACCGACAACCGAACCACTGACCACTGACCACCCGATACCAGTGACCGGGCCAGCGGAGCAGATGATGCAGAGAACTGGCGACATTCCGATCGAAGAATTCAAGCGCGCTGCGAGCCGCGCCATCGACTGGATCGCGAGCTACCTGACGCATCCGGAGGAGTACCCGGTGCTCGCCCGGGTCAAGCCGGGCGAGGTAAAGACGGCGCTACCCGCCAGCGCTCCGCGTGCCGGTGAGCCGCTGGACGACGTGTTGGACGACTTCGAGAAGGTCGTCGTGCCGGGGATCACCCATTGGAACCACCCCTGCTTCTTCGCTTACTTCGGCATAACCGGTTCGGCGCCCGGAATCCTCGGGGAGCTTCTTTCCGCCGCACTGAACGTGAACGGCATGCTCTGGCAGACGTCGCCGGCGGCCACGGAACTGGAGGAGCTGGCGCTCGACTGGTTGCGCCAGCTTTTGGGGCTGCCCAGTGAATTCGACGGCGTGATCATGGATACCGCCTCGGTTTCTACCCTCTGCGCCATCGCCGCCGCCCGCCACGCGCTCTCCGACCTCGAGATCCGCGAGCGCGGCATGTCGGGTCGCAGCGATCTGCCGCTACTGCGCCTCTACACCTCGGAGCAGGCCCATTCATCGGTGGAAAAAGCGGCACTCGTTCTGGGAATTGGAAAGGCGGGCGTGCGGAAGATCCCGACAGACGCCTCGTTCCGCATGGATGCAGGTGCGCTAGAGTCGGCGATCGCCGAGGACCGAGCGGCCGGACACCGGCCGTTCTGCGTGACCGCAACCGTCGGGACGACGTCGACCACCAGCATCGATCCGGTCCCGGCGATCGCCGAGATCTGTCGGCGTGAAGGTCTCTGGTTGCACGTCGATGCGGCCTACGCCGGTTCCGCGGCCGTCATTCCCGAGTATCGCCACGTACTCGCCGGCTGCGACGCGGCGACATCCATTGTAGTCAACCCGCACAAGTGGCTGTTCACGCCCATCGATTGCAGCGCGCTCTACACGACACGGCCCGACGCCCTCACCGGTGCCTTCAGCCTCGTGCCCGAGTACCTGCGTACAGGGGTCGACGGTGAGATCCGGAATTACATGGACTGGGGCGTCTCGCTGGGCCGGCGCTTCCGCGCCCTCAAGCTGTGGATGGTCCTGCGGTGCTTCGGCACGGACGGTATCGCCGTTCGGCTCAAAGAGCATATGCGGCTGGCGCAAGAGTTCGCCGGCTGGGTGATTCAACATCCGGAGTTCGAGCGCCTGGCCCCCACGCCGCTGAGCGTCATCTGCTTCCGCGCCCGCCCGTCACATATCCACGATGACGAGGAAGCACTGAACGCGTTCAACGAGAGGCTGTTGCAGCGCCTGAACGCGGGCGGCGAAATTTACCTGTCACACACCACCCTGGACGGCCGTTACACGCTGCGGCTCGCCATCGGCAACGTGCGCACCGAGGAGAGGCACGTCGCCCGGGCCTGGGAGCTTGTTCGTGGTGAGAGCGAGCGGCTCGCGTCCGAGTAGCCGACCTGGATCAGAAACGAATCAAGTAGGTGATCTTGACCACGGCGCCGCGGTCGCTGAACTCCCACAGGGAATCGTCTGTGCCGCGCTGCTCATTGAACACGACGAACAGATCGCTGCCCGGGGAATGGATGAAGTTGAGGCGGACCTGAGCCGATATGGCGTTATCGGCGTCGTTGTACTGAAGGAGGGCGTTGGCCGCCAGCCTGGTAGAGAACGCGTACGAAAGCCGCAGCGAGCCGACGTTGGCAATAAAGGCACCGTTGGGCAGGTCGATCCAACTGCGGGTGTAGCGCAGACTCGTCGACAGGTTGGCATTGGGGTTGAAATCCAGGCTGGGTGTTATCGTGTGTATGTGACCGCCGAATGTTCCTGACAGCGCGCCGTTGAACCCGAGAACGACGCGACGGTTGCGGCTCGTGCCGCCAAACCAGCCGAACTGCCAGAGGTCGTAGTCGCCCGGCGGCACCTCGACCTTGTCCGATATGTCGAACTCCTCGTCCACCCGGTTGAACCCGAGCTGGTAGTACAGCGTGAAGCTGTCACCCGAGTTCCACTCGGGCCCGAAGACAGGCCCCACAGACCAATCCTGGAGCACACCGTCGACGCGGGTAACGAGCCCACCGAACAGGTACAGGTCGATCTTGCGTAGCCCGAGAACGTCGGGTCGGGGTGTGAAGCGCATGAAGAGATCGGCGCGACGGACGTCTTCTCTCGTGATAAATCCGACATCTGCGTTCGCTTCGGGACCGATCATCAAGTACTGGGTGCTGAAGCCGAAGCGGTCTTGCTCGTATTCCACGGCGATGCGGTAGGCGTAGTCGTCACCGCCGGGTTCCGACGTGCCGGTGGCGGCGACAAAACCCTGCACGTTGAGCGCAGCGGTGGGCCAGAATGACCAGTCCACACCGCCGGCCGTGTTCCAGCCGTCCGCCCAGCGGCGATCGGTGACCATCGCGCCCACGTAGTGACGGCCTCCGACATCTCGCTTCACCCTGGCGACGGCAAAGTTAGTGCGTGGCTGGTCGTACGCCGAATCGGTCACGACGTCGAGGAACCCGACAGTCTGCGCCCCAGCCCGTCCGGTGAGGCGAACGCCGCCCAGCAGGGGCACTTCGCCGTCCTCGGCGATCCCGATCCGCCGCGAGAAGAAGAGCAGGAACGGCGGGGGCTCGAAGCTGCCACGGGTGCCGAACTCGAAGATCCCGGCGTTCTCGAGAAAGAACTCACGCTTCTCGGGGAAGAAGAGGCTGAACCTGGTGAGATTGACCTGTTCGTCGTCGACCTCGACCTGCGCGAAGTCGGTGTTCAGGGTCGCGTCGAGCACGAGGCCGGGGCGCACCTCGTACTTAGCGTCGAGACCGACGTCGAAGCGCGGCTCGCTGTCGATCTCACCGAGCTCCTGCTCCTGGGTCCCGCCCACCAGCACGTAGGGCTTCATCTCCAGGTTGAGACCGGTCTGCGGCAAATCGTCCATCCCCTCGAGGTTCCCAGCTGCGCTGACCCGGTGGAAGCCCTCGTTGGCCCTCGACCAGCCACTCCACAACACCTCCTCGTTCTTGCGGCGGATCACCCGGTAGACGTTAAAGCCCCAGGTCCCGTCATCGACGCCGCGCAGGTAGCGGAGGGTCCGGAACGGGATCGCGAACTCGGCGGACCACCCGTCCGCGGTTCGCTGTGCCTGCACCTCCCAGACCCCGCGCCAGTCGACGTTGAACTCCCGCCCCTCATCGGTGATCAGGGCGTCGAACTCGGCGCCGTTCGGGTTTGTGGCGAAGACGACGGCGTTACGATGGTCATGGAATGTATCGAGTAGGATCGCGACGGCGTCGTCGCCGGCAAACTGCGGAACTCCCTCAAAGGGATGCGCTTCCATGACACGGTCGCGCTGGAGAATTCGTGCGATGACCGCATCGGGCTGGCTGTCGCGGGCGAGGACGCCGATATAGATGCTGCGCTCGTCGTACACGACCCGCACTTCCGTCGCCTCGGTCGCCGCCATGCCCTCGAACGGTTCCCGCTGCCGAAAACCCGTCGCCACGGACGCGCGCGCCCAGACCGGTTCGTCGAGCGTACCGTCCACGACCACAGGCTCGGAATCGCTATCGATCCGAAGGCCGGTGAACGATGGCCGTTCCACGTCTTGAGCAAGTGCGGGCAGGCTCCACAGCATTACCAGCAGGCTGGTCGCGAAGATACAAGGAGCCCTCAGGCCCAGCGTTCCGGTACCCACCGCTGAGACACTCAGTTCGTTGTGCCCCTGTTACGCCGACAATGCGATCAGGAAGTGGGTGGTTGGGGGCGACCGTCGGGCCAGGTCCGGGCACCACCGGTCGCCGGACATTCTAAGCAGGTCGCTCTAGTTAGGGAATGGCACGCACCTGCCCGATCGGCTAAGGTCGGTTCGTCGCTCCGAACGCCGTTGCGTGAACCCAGTTGAGATACTCGAGCGGCAGTCCGTGAATCCGAGCGCCGCGAAACAGGAGGTTCAGGTACTCCTTATCGGGCTGACCCTGTTCGACGATCCATCTCGGCTGAGCGAGGTACGCGACTGCGGCCTGCACGGCGCGTCGCCCCAAGGGTTCGACCCAGAGTGTCTCGCGGCGATAGTGCTCGGGTACATCCTCGAAGGCGTCGAGGGCGGGCAGCACGTCCTGGGGCAGGCGATACACGACACCAAGTGTGTGGCAGCTCTCATCCGGCACCAGATTCGCTACGACCAGGTGGCCGTCTTCCTCTTCCCCGCCCTTGTTGAAGGCAAGCCGCCAGCCGCCGGCGCGTGCCGGCCAGCCTCTCTCCAGCGGGAAACCGAGCAGGTCGGCCATGAACTCGGGGTCCATGTTGCATCCGTAGGCGAAGTAGAGGAGGCCGGGTCTCAGCATCGGGGACTATCCTCCTGGGTCCGGGCTTCCGCCCTCAGGACCGCCGGCGCTATTATCGTACTTGCATGGACACACTCTTCGAGCGCCCGGAATCGATCGGCCGGGGGTTCCTCCCCGAAGTACGGACCGAGCTGCGCTGGCAGGAGTCGGCGCTCTGGCCGGTGCGACGGCCCTACCCAATCGAGATCCCCTGCCCTGTCTGCGGTACGTACGCGCGCTGCGACTCCCTTGGCCGCCAGCGCTG
>JBDHHM010000038.1:0-10923 GCA_039589355.1 Gemmatimonadota bacterium
TGCTCGGTGAAGTTCTTGGAGGCGATGACGACGCGATCGCTCCACAGGTCGCAGCCAGCAGCGGAAGCGAAAGCGATCAGCAGTACGATCGGCGAGGGCTTCATACCGTTCTCAATTCGGCCAGGCCGCCACGTGCAGGCGCGAAGCGGCGCTCGAGTCGGCCGAGCAAGAAATCGGCAGCCAGTGCCATGAGTGCTGCCGGTACGGCTCCGGCGAGGATGAGAGTGTTGTTCACCATCGCGACGCCGCGGAAGATGAAGACGCCGAGACCGCCGGCACCGATGGCGGCGGCGATCGTCGCGACGCCAACACCGATTACCGTGGCCACGCGGATCCCGGCCAGGATGACTCCGAAGGCCAGCGGGATCTCGACCATGAACAAAAGTTGCCGGTCGGTCATCCCCATGCCGCGTCCTGCTTCCCGGATCGCCGGATCGATCCCCTGGATGCCCGCGTAAGTGTTGCGGATGGATGTTCGCCAGGCCGAGCACACCCGGCCTCAAGGCCTGTCGCCGTGTGAGCAGCACGCCGAGTGGTACCCCGACGAGAATCGCGACTCCGGTAGATATCCCTACGAGGAGGAGGTGCTGCGCGAAGAGCGTCAGGAACTCGTCCTGATTGCGTGCCAGAAACTCGATGACATCCATCACGGGCCGTCCACCTCTGTTTCCCCCAACGCGCGAGCGAAGGCGAGTGCCTCGGGAGCCTCCGAACGACGGAACTCTTCGGGAGTTCCGATGAAGGCGATCGTGCCGTCCTGGAATAGCGCGATGCGCGTGGCCAGTAGGAGTGCTTCGCGCACGTCGTGAGTGACGAAGACCATTGTCTTGTGCAGACGCTCCTGCAATGTCCTGAGTTCGCGCTGTAGCTCGAGACGTGTTAGCGGGTCGAGCGCGCCGAAGGGCTCATCGAGCAGCAGGAGCGGTGGGTCGGCGGCGAGCGCCCGCGCGACGCCGACCCGCTGTCGCTGGCCGCCGGAGAGCTCCGACGGGTAACGACCGGCGAAGGTTTTCGGGTCGAGGCCGACGAGGTCGAGAAGCTCGTGCGTGCGGGAGAGCACCTGCGCTTCTTCCCAGCCCTCCAGTGTCGGGACGATGGCTACATTCCGGGCCACCGTGAAGTGTGGGAAGAGACCGACCTCCTGGATGACGTAGCCGATACGGCGGCGCAGGCGAGTGGGATCCCACTCCGCCGTAGAGGTG
The DNA here is from genome assembly GCA_039589355.1 of Gemmatimonadota bacterium. Classification (GTDB taxonomy): domain Bacteria; phylum Gemmatimonadota; class Gemmatimonadetes; order Palauibacterales; family KS3-K002. The sequence continues at coordinate 1,203 of JBDHHM010000038.1, forward strand.
CCCTGGACCATCACCGCGCCTTCGCTGGGCAGCAGCAGTCCGTTGATGAGCTTGAGCGTGGTCGTCTTTCCGGAGCCGCTGCGGCCGAGCATAACTAGGGTCTCCGAGCTGAAGACGTCGAAGCTCAGGCGGGAAAGGATCGTGTTTCCGTCGAACAGGCGGAGGCCGACGTCCTCGAAGCGCACGACGGGGTCGCTGTCCTGGTGCATGGTTCAAGCTAGCCGGCCGGTTCGAGTATGGCCAATGTGCAGGAACCAGTCTTGATCGTGTTTTGTTGAACGCTGATAACGGAGTCTCGAGAGAACCGGTGCCCGTCGCCGGGATCATCTGACACGATACTCGTACCGGGAAGCTTTCAATGACCATCCCTTATTGCGCCGAGCACGTGCCCTATATCTCCACGTCGCAGATGGTGGAGGTCGATCGCTTGATGATCGAGGAATATCGAATCGAGCTGATGCAGATGATGGAGAACGCAGGACGCAACCTGGCGCACCTGGCGCGCGTTCGGTTCCTGGGCGGTGATCCGCGCGGCAAGACGGTGGCGGTAGCCGCTGGCTCGGGCGGTAACGGGGGCGGTGCCCTGGTCTGCGCGCGGCGTCTGAGCAACTGGGGCGCCGACGTTCGCGTTGTCGTTACGCGGGCGGACGACTGGTTCAGGCCGGTGCCCGGCCATCAACTCGCGATCGTCCGACGGCTGGGGCTGGCGATCGTTCAGGCGGAGGACCTGAAGCAGGTGGCGGGTGTCGAATTCGACCTCGTCGTAGATGGGATCATCGGGTACAGTCTCTCGGGCGCACCGGCGGGTGTTGCGGCCGAACTGATTGGGTGGGCGAACGAGAGCGGCGCGCCCATCCTGGCGCTGGACGTGCCGTCCGGCCTGGACACGACGTCGGGGACCGTCTACGATCCGGCGATCCAGGCGACAGCGACGATGACGCTGGCCCTGCCGAAGCTGGGCCTTGAAGCGCCGGACGCCGAAGCCCACGTGGGAGAGCTCTACCTCGCCGACATCAGCGTGCCGCCGGCGCTCTACTCGGAGCCCAGCCTGGGTATCGCGGTCGGCGAGCTTTTTACCGAAAACGACATCGTGCGTCTCGGTTGAGGGAGATCAGATGACTGGATTGCCGGTGTCACTGCGGAGGACGACATGAAGGCCGACGTGATCGTCATCGGAAGCGGCCAGGCGGGTGTCCCGCTCGCCGCACGGCTGGCCGAGTCGGGTAAGGACGTGATCATCGTAGAGGCCGGCCACCTGGGCGGCACGTGTGTCAATGTCGGCTGTACTCCGACGAAGATGATGGTGGCGAGTGCGCGGGCCGCGCATGTGGCGCGCGGTGCGGCGCGCCTCGGCGTGCACGTCGGTGAGGTGAAAGTCGACCTGGGGGCGATTGTCGATCGCAAGGACGCCATCGTGGGGCAATGGCGAAAGGGCGTTGGCAAGCGGCTGGAGCGTGCCGGTGAGAGATTGAAGCTGATCGAGGGCCGGGCGCGGTTCAGCGGCGAGCGAGAGATAGAGGTGAACGGCGAGCGACACAGCGCTGATACGCTAATAGTGAACGTGGGTGCCCGGCCCCGCGTGCCGCCCGTCGAAGGTCTGGGTACGATCGATTGGCTGACTAGCTCGGACATCATGGATCTGCGCGAGCCGTTAGAACATCTGATGGTCATGGGCGGTGGCTACATCGCCTGCGAGTTCGGGCAGATGTTCCGGCGCTTTGGCTCGAGCGTGACGATCATGCAGCGAGCGGACAAACTGCTGCCTCGCGAGGACCCCGAGGTTTCTGATGCCATAGAGGAGGTCTTCCTCGCCGAGGGTATCGAGGTGGTTACGGGTGCGGAGGTCGTCGAAGTCGCTCAAGGCGACGGGGAGTTGGTCGTGCGCTGCGGCGGCGGCCAAGAGACGCGGGGCTCACACCTGCTGGTGGCGGTGGGGCGCGTGCCGAACACCGATGACCTGGGTTGCGAAGCTGCGGAGATCGAACTGGACGGCCGCGGCTTCATCAATGTCGACGACTCGTATCGCACCAGCGCCGAAGGTGTCTACGCGGTGGGTGACTGTAACGGTGGGCCGCAATTCACGCATACCTCGTGGGACGACCACCGAATCCTCTACGACATCCTGATGGGCCGGCGTGAAGGAGGACGAAACGGGCGAATCACGCCGAGCACGGTGTTTACGGACCCGCAGGTGGCACGCGCCGGTTTGTCGGAGCGGGAGGCCAAGGATCAGGGGCTGGAGTACGAGGTGGCGACGATGCCGTTCGGGCACATCGCCCGGGCGATAGAGCTGGACGAGACTGCGGGTATCATGAAGGTGCTCATCGATCCGGAAACTGAGAAGGTGCTTGGTGCCGCCATCGTGGGCCACGAGGCCGGTGAGCTGATCCACAGCTTCCTGATGCTGATGATGGCGAAAGCGCCTGCCCGGGCGATGGTGGATGCACAGATGGTGCACCCGGCCCTGGCCGAGGGCCTGCAGACAATGTTGATGAAGCTGGACCGCTATCGCCTGAAGTGAGACGCGGCCGGCGGCTCAGGCGGCCGCCGGTAAGAAGCCGAAAATGTAGCTCGCAGGGCGCAACTGGGCGGCGTCAGATCTTACGCTCCAGCCATTCCAGGACCTTAACGACTACCCGCAGGATAGGTCTAAGTAACCTCAGCATAATAGTCCCCCTTGCTTCCTACTCCTACGCAGGCACGGGGCGTGCGGTTTCGGCCCAGGCGTGGGCGCCGCCGGGGCCCCTAGCGGCGGCCGTCGCCGGGCGGCCAGGCCGGTAGATCGACACCCGACCCCAGGAGCTCGGCGAGCAGCTCGTAGTCGTGCTCGTCCACGCGCATGGGGACGATGGCGATCAGGTTCTGCCGATAGGCGTGGACGTCCGTGGCCGCGGGAGCGGATATCTCCTGGCTACGGAAGCTCAGGCTCCAGATCTCGCGATCTGTGTTCGCCGGTGTGTCGTCGCTGCGCTCGAGTTCGATCCGCCACGGCCTGGGGGCGCGCCGGACGATCACGACGCCCTCGATCTCATCGACCGCTACGCGCGGCGCGCTGACGGCCAGGTATTGGCCGGGCTCGAGGTCGCGCACGAGACTGCTGCGGGCCAACTCGACGACCCAACGCGCCAGGGCGTCCAGGGTCTCGGGTTGCTCCGAGCTGTAGCCCGATACCGCGATGGCCGGGACGCCGAAGAACGCCGCGATCTGCGCCGCGCCAACCGTGCCCGAGAGGTTCCAGTCGTCGCTCAGGTTGGGACCGTCGTTCACACCGGAGACCACCAGGTCGGGCGGGTCATCGGCAAGCAAGCCGCGGAGTGCGAAGACAACCGCATCGGCGGGGTAGCCGTCGACGCCGTAGGCCGAGACGCCGTCGTACAGCGAACGGGTCTCGACCTCGAGGCCGCGCCGGGCGATGGCCGAGATGTAGTTGGTGCTGGCGCTGCGGTTCTCCAGCGGTGCGACCACGTGTGTTTCCGCGACCGGCGCGAAGGCACGCGCGAGGGCGAGCAGTCCCTCGGCCTCGATGCCGTCGTCGTTCGTCAACAGGACCTTGCGGGGCCAGTCTTCAGTCTGTGCGTTCAGGGGCGACCCCCCCTCGAGGATCAGTGTTACGAACAGGATCAGGGCTGGTATGCGACTCATGGCATCAGCCTTTCTAGCTGGCGCGCTCGGCGCCGTCCTCCAGCCGGGCCTACCGATAGGTCGGCCGCCAATAATGTAGGCCGGTACCGCGAGAAGCAATCCCGCGACTTGCCGCCCGCGCGAGAAGGCGCTACAAACTGCTCTATGAGCACCGTCACGCCGAATGCGCTGGGCCTGATCGGGGACACGCCGCTGCTCGCCTTGAGCAGGATCCATGGGGGGCCGGGCACGATCCTGGCCAAAGCGGATTTCCTGCAGCCCGGTGGAAGCGTCAAAGACCGACCGGCCTTGCGGATTATCAAGGATGCCCGCGAGTCCGGTCGATTGGCGCCCGGGCAGCCGGTGGTGGAGATGACCAGCGGCAACATGGGCGCCGGCCTGGCCGTGGTCTGCAACGTTCTAGACCATCCCTTCATCGTCACGATGTCGGAAGGGAATAGCCCGGCCCGGGCTCGTATGCTCGAGGCGCTCGGCGCCGAGGTCGTCCTCGTCCCGCAGGTCGAAGGCACACCGGGCTGTGTTAGCGGCGCCGACATACGCGTGGCGACCGAGCGGGCGATCGAGATCGCCCAGGAGAGACAGGCCTTCCACGTCGATCAGTTCAACAATCCCTCCTGTGTGCACGCTCATGAGGTGGGGACGGGGCCCGAGATATGGGCGGCAGCAGGTGATGGGCTGGATGCCTTCGTCGCCGCCGTCGGCACCGGCGGCACGTTTGTCGGCGTCAGCCGTTTCCTGAAGAAGAAGAACTCTGCGATCCACTGCGCCGCGGTGGAGCCGCAGGGGGCCGAGGTGCTGGCGGGTAAGAGAGTGGACGAGCCGTGTCATCTATTACAGGGCACGGGCTACGGGTTCGTCCCCCCGCAGTGGGATTCCGATCTCGTCGATTCGCTGCTCGCCGTGTCGGATGAGGAAGCGGCGCGCTTCCGCTGGGCGCTCGCCGATGACGAAGGACTGCATGTCGGTTTCTCGAGCGCCGCCAACGTGTGTGCCGCGATAAAGCTGATCGAGAGTGGGATTCTGGGACCGTCTCCTACCGTGGCGACGATTCTGTGCGATACAGGTCTGAAGTACTGAGGGGAACATCTTCGACATTCAACAGCCGACAGCCGACTACCGACGTCCGGCTCCCTTCTCAGCGCTCGACGTCCGACAGTCGACCCACGACGTTGAATGCAGAGCGTTGGACGTCGGGAGTCGGTCGTTGAAAAGAAGCTGAAAATCGATAGTCGGCTGTTCGCTGTCGAATGTCGAGTTTGCGCCTCTGGAGTGGGGATTCACTCAAACTGGATAAACTCGATCGGCGCGCCGTTGTGCAGGATGAAGGCGACGCGTACGCCCTCGGACGGCGAGTCGGGCTGGATGAGTATGTCTTGGCCGGCGATCGCCGCTTCCAGGTCGTCGACCTCGAAGGCAACGTGGGGAACGGTTTTGACGATCTCAGGTAGCGGACTGTCGGGCTCGAACCGCACCCACTCGACGCCGAATGGGCTCGTCTCGAAGCCCGAGACGTACATCTTGTACTCTTCGAGATACTCCTCGTCCGGCCTCTCTACATCAGTCGGGATGCCGATGTGGTGGTATTTCCTGTTCATCGTCGCTCTACACTCTGCGAAGTTCGAACTTGCGTTACTACCGCATACCGCACACCGATCACCGCACACCGGTCAAGGACGGAACACGTCTGTCCGCGCTCCAAGCTTCCGAGCCGACAGGCCGATGAGCCGGATAAAGAGCCGCTTAAACCCGCGGGTGAACGCGCTGCCCACGCCGCTTCGCTCTCCCACCACGTCGCCGCGCAGCCAGTGCTCGAGCTCGTCGAGGTCGCCGAGCGACAGGATCTCGATCTCGAGCCGCGCCTCGTAGTAATAGCTCCCACTACCGGGGGCCGGCCCGGCGAAGGGTGATCGGTACCAGCTTTCCAGCCTCTGTGCGACCGAGAGTAGATCCGAGTACCACTCGTCGCGGGAGATGTCCCAAGAACGGGTGAGGTTGAACTCGCCGGACAAGGGCTCCTGGTAGAGGATCAGCGACCAGGAGTCCCGCTCGACCAGGGCATCGGCGAGGAACCTGTCGTTCCAGAGCTCGAGCTGGAAGTGGAAGCGGAGCGGCAGGCCCGAGAGGAGCGGCCGTACGAGCACGGAGTCGGCGAAGATGTCGACGGGCCGCACGATGGCCTGCCAGCCGCTCTCGGCGTTGCCGGGAAATAGGGACAGATGGGTCCCCTGGGCCGCCGCCGGAGTGGCGACGGCCGATATCGCGACGAGTGCCGCCGCGATCAGAACCTTGCAGTCAGGCGAACGAAGAAATTGACTTCTCCCGATCCGACCAGGGGATAGGCGACGTACGCGCCGAAGCCGCCGAGGTCGAGCCCGGCGCCGACATCCGTCACCCAGTTGTCGCTGTCTCCGAGATAATCGAACCAGTCCTCGGCGTTCCAGGCCGCGCCCGCGTTGAAGAAGAGGACGATCGCGGGGCTGAACTGCACGCTGAAGATGTCGCCGGAAATGTCAGGGATCTGCTCCTTGTCCCAGTGGTAGCGGAAGTTCAGTCCGGTGCGGTACTCGGCCTGAAAGAGCGTGAAGCGCTGGCAGCCGTAGCCCGGCTCGCTGCCGATGAGTTCCGAGCTGCGTACGCCGCAATCGAACTCCATCATGTTGAATCCGGGCAGCGAGCCCGTGCCGCCGATCATGTGCTCGCGCTGCGCCGGTGTTCGCTCGTTGCCGAGCCGGCCACCGCCGGCCAGCCGGAAGGCGAGCACCGAGTTGCGGCTGACGCGGTTATACCGTCGCAGGTCGAGGAACAAGTGGGAGAAACTCGGCTTGACGCCGCTCAGCCGACCTCCGACGGCCTGCTCGAGGCGCAATTCGTTATACCAGCCCGACAGTGGCTGGTCGGGATCGTTGCGGGTGTCGATCCCCAGCGTGACGGCGATGCTCTGCAGGTCGCCGTCATCGATCATGGCGTTCGGCCGGAACTCGTCACCGGTATTCCAGAAGATCGTCCACGGGTCAGCGGCGAGTCGGCTGCTGTGTTTCTCGTCGCGGAACTCGAGCGAACCGAAGAGGCCCGAGCCGCGCCAGCCGAGTCGGCCGTACCAACCCTTGCGCTCGTAGTAGTCGCGGTAGTCGCGCTTGAAGAAGAAGACGGTGAGTGAATTCTCCAGGTTGGTGAGCTTCCACCTCTCGATCGGGTTCAACACCGACCAGTAAGCCGCTTCGAGCCAGAAGCTGCGGCGGCCGCCGAGCCACTGCCTGAGGCGCAACTCCCACCCGATATCGCTCTCGTCGGGATCGAAGCCGCCCACGGTCCGCCAGATGAGGAAGGCCTCGAGGCGAAGAGGGTTCCTGCCGCCGGTGGTGATGCGAGGCCCGAAGGCGATGGGCAGACCCTCGACCCGGTTATAGGCGCGTGCCGAGACGAAGATCTGGCTTTCGCCCATCTCCCAGCTGGGCAGCATGATGCGCCGGCCGGTCGGCCGAGTTTCGCCCGGCGGACCCGGACCCAGGTACTCGATGCCGTCCTCGGTTCGTCGATAACGGAAGACGGTGGGGTAGTCCGTGATCATACCATCGACCCGGCCCCGCTCGACGCCGATGATCAGGCCGCCCACTACGGTAAGGTCCCCTCTGATGCGGGAGCCCTCGCGCAGGATTATGTCCCCGTTCAGAACCAGCACGTCGCCGTCGATGCGGCCGGTCAGCTCCACCGGGCCGCCGAGGACCGCGACGTCGCCGCCGATCGTGCGGTCGGCCGGCACCTCGGTCCTGCCGCTGAAGCGAATCGTGGACGGGCTGTTGTAGTAGTCGACCAGCTCCTGGGCCACCTGCGCCGGCAGCTCTTCGCCCGGCGGCAAGGGCGTGCGTACGCCGACCTGGATGGTGTCCTGCGCTGGGAGGGTCGCCGGCGCGGCGCAGAGCAGGACGACCGCACTGAGGGTTCTGCAATGGCTTCTCATTGATCCTCCGAACAGGCAAACTGCCACACCAGCCTGTCAGGAGCAAACCCGATGCCGTGGCGCGGGCTTGATTTGAGGCGGTCCAGGGGCGACCGGCGGTTGGCAATCGTGTCGTTTGGAGACGCTGGAACGTGCCCGTTGGGCACGGTGCTGCTAGACGTCTGCGAGGTCGTCCTCGGCTCCCTCACGGCGGATCTCGAGCCTCTTCATCCTGCGGTAGAGGTTCGGCCGGTCGGTGCTCAGCCGGCGAGCCGCCTCGGCGATGTTGCCGCCGGCGGTTGTGAGGGCGCTCAGGATGAGCTGTCGCTCGTAGCTCTCGAGCATATCGGAGAGTGATCCGCTCTGCTCGATCGGCTCCGGCCCTGCGAGGCGGGCGCGGGGGAGGACGGTGGCGATCTCGGGAGCCGCGATTACGCGATCGGGATAAAGGATCATGAGCCGCTCGACGGCGTTCCCCAATTCGCGGACGTTGCCGGGCCAATCGTAGGCGACGAGTGCCTGGATCGCCGAATCGGTGAAGTTCGGTGGTCGCAGGCCGTGTCGCGTTCTGAACCGTTCGATGAGGTGTGCGACGAGGGCCGGGACGTCATCCTTGCGCTCGCGCAGCGGCGGGATGTCGATCGGCATCACGTGGAGCCGGAAGTAGAGGTCCTCGCGGAAGCTTCCTTCCCTGACACCCGCCTCCAGATCGTGGTTCGTGGCCGCTACGATGCGCACGTCCACCGGGATCAGCTCGTCCCCGCCGACCCGCTCGATCTCACCCGCCTCGATGGCGCGCAGTACCTTGGCCTGCGCCTCGGGGCTCAAGTCGCCCACTTCATCGAGGAGCAGTGTACCGCCGTTCGCGAGCTCGAACTTGCCGCGCCGCTGGCTCGTCGCGCCGGTGAACGAACCCTTCTCGTGACCGAACATCTCGCTCTCGATCAAGTCACGGGGGATGGCAGCGCAGTTGATGCGCACGAACGGCCCGCGGCTGCGCGACGACAGGGCGTGGATGGCGACGGCCACCAGCTCCTTGCCCGTGCCGCTCTCCCCGGTGACGAGCACTCGAGAATCGGTCGACGCGATACGACGGATCAGCGCGCGGACTTCCTCCATCGCCGGGCCGGCCCCGACGAGCTCCTGGCCCGGCTCGAGCTCGCGACGCAGCGCGAGGTTGAGGTCGCGCTGACGCCTCAACTCCAGCGCCGACTTCAAGGTGATCAGCACGGCTTCCGGGGTCAGCGGTTTCTCGAGGAACTGGAAAGCGCCTAGTCGCGTCGCTTGAACGGCGTCGCCCAGCGTCGCCTGGCCACTCATCATGACTACGGGTACATCCGGCCAGTTCTCCGCTATCCGCTCCAGCACCTCGAGGCCGCTGGCGCCGGGCAGTGCCAGGTCGAGTAGCACTGCATCCAGCTCCTCCGCCGCCATCTTGACAAGGCCTTCTTCGCCCGTCTCCGCCTCTGCCGTCGTGTACCCTTCGGCCTCCAGCAGACTGGCGATGAGCCGGCGAATGTTGCCTTCGTCGTCGACGATGAGGATTCGAGTCATCTTTCCCCTACAAGGCTCCCGCGAAGTACATCTCGAACCAGATCTTCTCGAGCTCCGGAAATACGAACTCGGCCCGGAAGAATCCGTTCAGCAAACTTACGCCCCCTCCGACGGACCATAATACGTCCTCACTCGATCCGCCGCCCGGCCAGTCGGATCCGTTACCCGCCCAGCCGAAGTCGGCAAAGACGACCGGTCTCCAGATCGGTCGAATGTGGGCCAGCTCGATCCGGCCCGTCCAGTAGGACTCACCGCCCAGCGTGCCGTGGGTGAAACCGCGCAGCGTCTCGATCCCGCCGATGCGCCACAGTCGTTGCAGCGGCACGTCGCCGCCGGACCAGCCGCCGCGGGCCACGAGGGCCAGCGAGGCCAGGGCCCACAGGTCGACCTTGCCCTCCAGTCCGCCGCGCGCCTGCACGTAGTCGAGTGAGTCGGCGCCGCTGCCCGCCTCGAATCCGAACGTGAGTTGGCCGCGGTCCGTGGGTCGCGTCCAGTCTCCCAGGTAGACGATCGCTTCGCCGTCACCGCGCCAGAACGTACCCTCGTCCGCCGGCGGGTTGAGCTGGAAGACGGAGTCCTGCCAGATAC
>JBDHHM010000039.1:0-19887 GCA_039589355.1 Gemmatimonadota bacterium
AATCCCCCGAAGACCACAACACACCGATTCTCGATTGCGAGAGGCTCTTTCTTTTCTGTTGGCCGTCGCACCGGCTGCTTACCTGTGGTGGATGGGGCGGCGCCTGGTACGACGGATCGATGATCCCGCTTTCCCCGAGCTGAGGTTCGCCCGCGGCCAGCGCCTGAGCATCGTCATAGCGGTCTGTTTCGTATCGAGCCTGGCGCTGAGCATCGAGTACGCGGCGCTGAAGATAGTGCTCGCCGTACTGAGTCTGCTCGTCGCCAACTACCCGGCGCGTCGCGAGATCTTTGGGGAGAGTTGGGGACTGTTGGCCTACCTCGCGTTCACGCTGCGCTTCTGGCTGGCGATACTGGGTGTCTGGCTCCTGATAGCCTGGATGCCGATGCTCATAGGCTGGGCGGGCGACTACGCGGTCTTGGCCGCCGTTACCCTTATCGCCGTAGCCATCATCTGGGGTCACTTCAACTCACGGACATTCGCGTGGATGGCGGGTGCCAGGCCGCTGGCCGACCCGGATCTGGAGACGCGCTTCGAAGAGGTCCTCGCCCGAGCGAAGTGTAAGGAGCCGCGGACCTTGAGGCTCGACACTCGGGGAGGCTTCATGGTGAACGCGTTCGCGCTTCCGGCATTCGAGAGACCGGCGGTGCTTTTCAGCTCCGACCTGCTCCAGGCGCTGACGCCCGGTGAGACGGCGGGGATCTTCGCCCACGAAGTCGGTCATCTGGAGTACTTCGATCGCCGGCGCCTGCTGAAGCGCAATCTGGTGATCTGGACATTGTTCGCGGCATTGCTGGCTGCCACCGTGTGGCTCGGCGCGGAATCGAGCCTGTTCGTCACGCTGGCCTGGGTGTGGCCGCTCGCCATCCTCGTCCTTCTGGTAGGGCTGATGGCTGGGAGCCAGGGGCGCGAGCACGACAGCGATGTGAGAGCGGTCGAGCTGACCGGCGATCCGGAGGCGTTGGTCAGCGGACTGACCAAGATCCACAACCTGATGAGGATGCCGCGTCGCTGGCGTGAGAGCAGCGAGGGCCGTCTTTCACACCCCAGTCTGGCGCGACGGATCAGGGCCATCCGCGAGGCGGCCGGGGCCAGCGAAGACGATGCCGTGGTGGAGGCGCCGCCCGAGGTCATCGTGGTCCGCGGTGCGGAAGAACCCTCAGAGGTCGTGGTGCTGGCCGCGGATCGACTCCACTGGTTACAGGGTCTGGATGAGGGGATCGGTCTCGAGCCCCGCGCTGTTTTGCAGGCAGCACACGACTGCCGGTCCATCCGCTACAGCGAGCTTGCCGACCTGCGTCTGGAGGTGCGTGGCATGGGGGGGCGGTACCTAAAGGCCGTCGACAGTCGTGGCACGACGCTGCGACTGGCCATAAGTCAGGAGGATGTGGGGCGGGTGAAGGACGTCCTGGAGTGGATCGACCTGAGGGTGAGGGGCACCGCACCGGGGGCCGCGGAGAAGGCCGCCGCCGAGAGCGCGAACCGCCGCAACAGCCGCGTCCTGGCGTCGCTGGCGGCGCTGTTCGGGCTCCTCCCGCCGATCTCGATGCCGCTCATCGTGGCGGCCGTGCTTGTCTTCGTCCGACCGACTCGCGCGGCGCTGGCTGCGGCAGGCACGATCGGTCTGGCTGCGGGGCTCTTGGGGTTGAGGAGCCTGGGCGGCACGTCCGTCTTTCTGCCGGCGTTGGAGGTCGTCCTCGGTGGGCTGCTGCTGTACGCGGCGCTCGCTCGGCATCGCAAAGCGTTGGACGAACCGAAGGCGAGCTGGAAGCTCCCGGCCGGGGTCTTGGGTGGCTTGGGGCTCCTTTATCTCGCCGCCGGCGCCGGCCTGCTGGGCTCGCCGCTTCCCGCGACGCAACTCCATCTGTGGGCACGCTACCACCCGGGTCTGACGGTAGTTCTTCTGGGGCTCGCCGGGATGCTCTTCAGCCTAGGCAGGCGACGTGCGTACTGGCCGGCGGGAGCCGCCGTTGCGCTGACCGGCCTGCTGATCGTGGTGGGGACGCTCTGGTTCCGTGACTCCTTTGCCGAAGACCCGCTGGCGGCGGGTCGGCCCGCTGCGCGGGCGGGTTCGGCGCAGCTGCAGTTCATCCGCGAGATACCGATCGAGGGCTGGCCGTACGATCTGAGGCTCGCGCCATCCGGCGCGAGAGTAGCGGCTTTGCTCGTCGAGGAGCAGCGCGGCGGTTTTCAGGTCGAACTGGCCGACGGTGGCTTCGTCACTATCGAGGCGAGCGACCTCGCTTTCCTGGACGATGAGCGGGTGGTCTTACTTCGCTACAGGGCGACCGGAGAGCTCAGTCTGCAGGTGTTGAAGCTCGGGGCCGAGCCGGTCACGGAATACGCAATCGACATCGAACCTGTGACCGATCCGGCCCTGCGGGTCGATCCGCCGGGTGCCCGCTGGGAGGTGTCGGGTGCGGTCTACTACGAGGGGCAGGCCACGCTGCTGTCGGGCGAGATCGGAAGCGATGCCTACCAGCGAAGCGACTGGAGCTTTGTGGGGCCGGACGACTCGTACCTCACAACGTTCGAGGCGAACGCCGGCGGCCCTGCGCTCGCGGTCACGACTCGGTTCGACTATGGCGGCTTCGCTGGCCTTTTGGTGAGCCTGAACGCGATGGCCCGATACTCCCTACCGAGCGCGATCTGGCGGGTCGGCGCGTCGGACCACGCTCGTATGGTTGCAACGGCATCGCACCTCTGGTGCGCCGAGCCGCTGGCCGGGCAGCGAGACTTTACCTGTGTCTCGACTCATCCCGAGTCCGCAACCGCGATTTGGTCGGTCGATGCCCAGACCGATCGCGTCACGTTCGTCGCGAGCATCCCGGGCGAATACTACGAGGCGACGCTGGGTCAAGGTGGGGTGCTTCTTCTCAACGGCTACTATTCGCCGCCGGCACTGGTCGAGCTATCCAGCGGAGCTTCCTGGACCCTGGACGTCCCGGTTCTCCCGGGTCAGGGCTCGGGTAGCGAGTCGGGGTCGGTTGAGACCGGGGAGAGCGACTGGCTTCTGGATCTCCTGTTCGGCGAATCGGAGCCCGGTGTCTATTACGAGGCGATGGCGATTCAAGGCGACGTGGTTGCCCTGGCGGCCGCGGAGGAAGACGGCACAGAGATCCGTCTCTACCGCATTAGCAAGTAGCGCTACGAGCCGGCGACTTGCCGGACCCGTGTGTGCCTGTCCTTTGCAAAGTCCGATAGAATGTCGGAGGCCCGTCGATCTGGTATCTGCTTGAGGGCGAGTGCCGCCGTGGCCCGTGTCTGTTCGTCCCAGCGCCGTCTACGGATGATGAGTCCCTTCCTCTGCTTGAGGACCCGCGCGAGTGGATCGATGCACGCGGGTTGCCCCAGATCTCCCAGCGCCTGGCAGCAGGCGATTGCGATCCTCGAGTCCTCTGTCTCCTCGAGGATGCCCGTCAGCTCTTCTATAGCTGCGGCTGACCTGAGATGGGCGAGGCTGCGAATCGCCCCCTTCGCCACCGACACTTCCTCGGCTCTGGCCAGTGGCAGAATGACGTCGATCAGGGAATCGGTGTGCAGCCGCTCGAAGAGGCGGAACGCAGCGCGCCGGATCTTCGGGCTCGCGTCACCGAAGCTGTATGCCAACTCCCTCCGCAGGTCGCGCGTCACCGTGTCGATCACCTCGAGGATTCTGAAGCGTTGCTCGACCGTGACCTCTGTGACGACGGCCCGTTTCATTTGTTCGCCGGCATCCGGTCCCATCTCGGCCAGCAGGCGGGCTGCCATCTGACGGACGCGGAAGTCTTTCTCCTCCTTGATCGCCTCGATGAGGAGCTGGATGCTCGGCCCGCCGAGGCTGCCTATGACCAGCGCCGCGCGCTCCTGCCGCTCGGGCTGTGCCGATCGTAGATCGTCCTTCAACAGCTGCTGCGCTGTTGCATCGAGGCGGCGGTCCAGAACCCTCGCCATGCTCTCGTGGCCACCGCCCACACGCTCGAGCTCCTCGTGACGGGTCCTGAGCTCCATGAGGATGCGGCTGGCTGCCTGGTAATCGGCAAAGTAGAGCGCGCAGGTCGCCATACCGTAGAGGACGGTCGCCAGTTCCTGGAGAACGCGCGGCTCCGCCTCGCTCTCCAGGGCGCCGAGCAGATGGTCGGTCGATAGCTCCGTGAACTTGTGCTGCAGTCCCAGGATGAGGCCGTCGAGCAAGGCTCGGCAGGCCATCACGGTGATCTCGCGGTCTCGGGCGTCCTGATCCGGAAAGTCCTCGAACAGGCGCTTCAACAATCGCTGCATCAGCAGGTGCTCGCCTCTGACGAGCAGTTCCTTTCCGAAGCGCGGGAGCGCATCGCGCAGCGCAGCGGCCGGCTCCTCCAACATCTCGCGGGCCAACTCGGCCGTCGCCGACGCCTCGATCTCTTCCTCCTCTACCTCGAACTCAACCGAGCCGAGAAGGTCTTCCACGACGCCCGCCGCGTAATGGCGCTGATTAAAGGCGAGACAGCTGAGCCCCTTCTCTTTCGCGAAGTCCTCCCAATAGTAGCCATCGACGCCCTCGGCCTGCGGACTGCGCAACGCATCGATGAACATATGGAGCTCGGTCTGTGGGATGTTGGCGGAGAATGTGATGCTGTTGATCCCTGCCGAGTCCAAGAGCTCGACTAGACTCGCCGCCAGCGGGGCATACCCGGTCGTGTCGACACGCGCGCCGTTGACCAGCAGTGACCGATCGGCGCGTGCGAGCGTCAGCACCGGGTGCCGGTTCAGGACGCCATTCAATGCTTCGAGCAACTGTTCGAGCGATCGGGTTACCGGCTTGCTGTCCATCGGGTAGAGGCGGGCGTTTTGCGCCGCCCCCTGCAGGAGTCGGATTATCTTCGGGATGTAAGTGAGCTCTTGTGGCCCAAGCTCCTGTTCCTGAGCCACCGGCTGCTGCAGTGTTATCCGCCCCTTCTTCCTGCGCATGCGCGAGTAACGCACCTGGCGCAGCTCGATCTGCTCCAGCCCTTCCTCGAGGGAGAAGCTTCGCCAGAAGCCCTGGTCGATCAACTCCGGCCTCAGCGTTCCCAGCGCCATTAGCAGTCTACGGATCTCCTCGCGGGTCACTCCGCGCTGGAAGACGATGCCTTGCAGCTCGAGACGTGTGAGCAGTTTGAGGAACGAACTGGCCAGCATGTGGAAGCGGGCGATGTCCAGTCGCTGCCCGTTCGCGAGCAGGACACGCTGGGCCTGCGACAGGTGCAGTCGCTCGTTGTTGTCGAGGATCACTTCGAGCGCCTCGTGCACGTCGCGCAGCGCATCGGCTATCGTCTTGCTCTCGGGCGGGTAGAGCTGGATGTTCCGTACCGCCGACATGAGGGTGCGGAGGACGTAGGGGACGCGCGGGACGCTGTGTGGGTCGAGCCGGCGTTCCTCCTCCTCCTCGCCCTCCAACACCTCGGTCGTGTAGTTCGCTGCCTCGTCGGCGTCGAAGACCGACTTGCTGAAATCGAGCTGGACCTGCTCGTAACGTCTGGCCTTCTCGTCGTTAGCGGACCGCTTGAAGTGGTAGGCCAGCAGCGAAGCCGAGGGTAGCAGGCGCTTTTGGTACAGACCTTCCTGGTACGTACCGACCCGTTCGTGCAGCTCTTCGCGGCGGTCGCCGTCCATCGCGCCGTAGCTGATCTCGAGTACCCGCTTACCCAGAAAGCGCATCATCTCGTCGTTGACCTGGAAGTCGACACTAACCAAGCCGAGCGCTTCGGCGCGGTCGAGGAACTCGAGGACCTTGGTCTCATCCATCTCCGTGCTGCCGGTCAGCACGCTGAGCGAGACGTCCTCGCCCAGGGTCGTGGCGCGCTCGAGCAAATCGCGGCCTTCCTCGTCGAGATCGGCGATCTTCTGCATGACGATCTCTTCTATGGAGCGCGGTAGGTAACCCTCCTCTAGCCTGTCGATCACCCACTCCTGGCCGACCAGGCTTGCCCGCCCGTCGTTCACCAGCTTGCGGATGATCTCGCCGAGGAACAGCGGGTTGCCCCCGGTGATACCGGCGAGCTCGGGGATGAAGCCTTCCGGCGTTCTCAGGCGCGGGAACACGGTCTTCAGGTGCTCCGAGATGGCCTCCTCCTGCAGCGGCTGAAGGGCGACCCGGCGGAGTTCGAGCGCCGCCTGACGGACGGTGCAGAAGCGTTCCAGAGGAGAGGCATCCTCTTCGCCGTTGAGCTTGAGCAGCTCCATCGACGAGCCGCAGACGAGGAGCGGGATCTTCTTGCGCTGGGCGAGTACCCGGAGCAGCAGCAGGGTGGCCTCATCGGCGAAATGAAGGTCGTCGATGATGAGAACGGTGGGTCGGAAGTCGGCGGCGCGGGGGAGGCACTGGGCGAGAGTGGCGAAGATGCCCTGCCGAGCGGATCCGTCACCTTCGCCCAGGCTAGCCATCTCGTCGCCGAATTGCGGCAGGACGCGCGCCAGGTACCCGACTTCATCTTTGGCCAGCTCCTTGACCAGCTCGAGCCCCTTGTCGTCACGCTGGTTGAGCATCGCCACGAGGATGCGGCTCGCCAGGTAATAGGGGCGGTAGGCCTCCTGTTGGTCGCCGACGACCTTGACGGTGCAGAATGTGTCGTCGCCGGCCAGATTGCGGCGAACCGCATCGACGAAGGTCGTCTTCCCCATACCGGGGCCCGCCTCGATGACCAGGAAGTGGTTCTCCCCGCGCGACACGGCCTGCAGCGCCTCGGAGACGACGCCCATCTCTTCGTCGCGCCCTGCGATGCCCGTAGCCCTCAGACGGTAGAGCGCGGTCTTCTGGAAGACCTTCTCGGGGTCGATCTCGGCTGCGCTGGCCGCCTGATTGCGCCCCGACTGCTTTGCGTGGAAGAGAGCCGTGTCGGCGGCTTGGAATAGCTCCTTGGCGTTCGTGGCGTCTTCCGGTGCTGTGGCGAATCCGATGCTCATGTTGATCGGCACGGTCAGATCGGCGTCGCGCAGCCGGAAGGGGCGGTCGCGGCACCTCTGTAGCAGCCGGTCCGCCATCTCCCGGGCCTCACGGCGGCTGGACTTGGGGAGCAGGAGCATGAACTCGTCACCGCCGTAGCGGACCGGCAGTCCCTGTTCGCCGCCAACCTCTTTCACCAGCGTGGCCATCCAGGTCAGCGCCTGGTCGCCAGTGTCGTGCCCGTGGGTGTCGTTGATCTGCTTGAACTGATCGAGGTCGATCATCAACAGGGAGAGCGGGTAATCGTCGTCCCGCTCCCAGCGGATTTTGTGCTCCAGGTAACTGAGCAGGAAGCGCCGGTTGTGGATGCCCGTCAGCTCGTCCTCGAAGATCAGGCGCGAGGGGTCTTTGCCTATGTGTTCCAGGAGGTCTACGAGGTCCGCGTACTGCATCGAAGCTGGGTTCTCCTCCGCCGCTGGGTCATGCTGGCTCTGGACGACCGGGTCGTCCGTCATTTCCCCCTTGGGTCGATACGTCGGCGGGACAGTCCGAGGACTGGCCTGCGATCTGGCGTTCTGTCACCGTGCCGAAGTGGGGGAGGGAACGGGGGTTCCGGGAGGCAGCTTCCCGGATGCCTCGATCGGCTTAAAAAACTAGAAAATAGGGACTTATAGCGCAATCTTTGCGGGATAGCGGCTTGACAACATATGGGTGGAGGGTTCCCTTGCTGCGGTGTCTGACCTGAGTGGCCTGTTCCCGCGTGTCTGGCGTGATTTCCGTCGCGAATTCGCGCATTTCTTGGCCTACGACCTCTGCTTCAAGGTCCTCGGCTCAGCTGTAATCGCGCCGATCGCCGGCTGGGCGGCGGCCGCTCTGCCGGCCGGGTGTCGGTTAGCAACGCCGAGCTCCTCTCGTTCGCGCTGTCGCCGATTGGCCTGACGGCGCTCTTCGTCTCTGCCGCCGTCACGCTGGCCCTCGCCTTCGCCGGGCTGGCGGGGCTGACGGTCATGAGTGCGAGAGCGATCACGGGGGGAAGGGTCTCGGCCATCGAAGCCCTCCGAGTCACGGCTCGAAGGCTGCCGTCCCTGGTGGGGCTCGGGGCTCTGCAGGCCGTCCTCTACGGCCTCGCGCTGGCCCCGTTCGCGGCCCTCGCCGGCATCGCCTATCTGCTGCTCCCGCTACGCCACGACATCAACTACTACCTGGCGGCGCGACCGGCCGTCTTCTGGGTCGGTATGAGCGTCATCGCAGTGCTGCTCGCTGGCGCCGCGGTCGTGTTCCTGGTGTTGTACCTCCGCTGGATCTTCTCCGTGCCGGTTCTGCTGTTCGAGGGCACGGGTCCGCTGAGCGCCCTGCGCACCAGCCGCCGGCTCATGCGTGGCCGGTGGCGGCGCGTTGCCGGCGTGCTCGTGACCTGGATGCTGGTCATGGTGGCAGCGCCGTTCGTCGCTACAGGAGCCTTCGACCTCGCCGCGGAAACCGTACTTGCGAGGCTCGGCGGGAGCCTCGATGTGGTACTCGTGGGGATCGTCGTCCTGGTGGCCGTCTACGTGCTGGCGATGGAGCTGGTGACACTCACGGGCCTGTCGGTGAACGGCCTTCTGATCACTCACCTGTACCACCGCGTGGGGGGCGGTTTCGGTGAACAGCAGCCCGAGCCACTTATCGTCGCTGCTGACCATCCGGGGCCCGCGCGTCGCCGGGGCTCACGCCTGGCAGTGGTCGGAGTGGCCGTCGCCATCGTGGCGATCGCCGCGGTGTTGTCGCTGGCGGCGATCAACAGACTCGAGCTCGACCGGCCGGTCGAAGTCACCGCGCACCGCGGCAGCTCGCTGCGGGCGCCCGAGAACACGCTGAGCGCGATCGAAGCGGCCATCGATGACGGTGCCGACTATTCGGAGATCGATGTACAGGAGACGGCGGACGGGGAGGTGGTCGTGCTCCACGACGAAGATCTCATGCGCATCGCCGGTGTCGACCGGAAGATTTGGGAGGTCAGCTATGCTGAACTCCGGGACCTCGATGCGGGGAGCTGGTTCGCTCCCGAGTTCGCGGGCGAGCGGGTGCCCACCCTGCAGGAGGCGATCGACGTCGCCCGCGGCCGTATCAAGCTGAATCAACGGGCACGATCAGTATCTCACCGAGCGCGTCGTGCAAATCCTCGAGGACGAGCGCTTCACGGACGGTGCGCTCGTGAGCTCACTCGAGCTGGCCGGCCTGCGGATGGTCCGCAACCTCAACCCGTCGCTGCGGACCGGCCACATGATCTACGGGGCGCGCGGGGACATCGCGAGGCTCGATGTGGACTTCCTGAGCTTGAGCGAGCGGCTCATCACCAGCGATCTCGTGGCGTCGATCCAGCGCGCCGGCAAGGAGGTCCATGTCTGGACGGTCGACCACGCAGGCCGAATGTCTGCACTCATCGATCTCGGCGTCGATAACATCACGACCAACGATCCGGCCCGACTGCGCGCCGTGATCGACGAGCGCGCCGCCCTGAGCGACGCGGAGAAGCTGCTCCTGGCGTTCGGGAACTGGCTGCGGCGTTGAGGTCGCCTTATCTTGCCGCGACCCAATCACCCTCAAGCAAATCGAAGCGAGCAGAGAAGCGATGGCGATAGACCTGCGGAATCGGAGCTTCCTCACCCTCGAGGACTACACGCGTGAAGAGATTCTCCACCTTCTCGAGCTCTCGAAGGAGTTGAAGGCGGCGAAGAAAGGTGGCAAGGAAAAACAGCGTCTCAAGGGCAAGAACATAGCGCTCATCTTCGAGAAGACCTCGACCCGTACGCGCTGCGCTTTCGAGGTCGCCGCCTGCGACCAGGGCGCCCAGGTCACCTACCTGGGACCCAGCGGATCGCAGATCGGCCACAAGGAATCGATGAAGGATACGGCCCGGGTCCTAGGCCGTATGTACGACGGCATCGAGTACCGCGGCTTCGGCCAGCGCATCGTCGAGGAGCTGGCCGAGTATGCTGGCGTCCCCGTCTGGAACGGCCTCACCGATGAGTACCACCCGACCCAGGCCGTCGCCGACGTCATGACCATGGTCGAGCACACCGACAAGGCGCTCGAGGCTATCGCCTTCTGCTACCTGGGCGATACGCGCAATAACGTCGCGAATTCGCTCCTGGTCTGCGGCTCGAAGCTCGGCATGGATGTGAGGCTGGCGGGCCCTCAGTCGCTCTCGCCCGATGAAGAGCTGGTGACGCGTTGCCGCGCCTACGCCGAGGAGAGCGGCGCGAAGGTACTGGTGACCGAGAGCGTCAAGGACGGTGTAAAGGACGCCGACTTTCTCTACACCGATGTCTGGCTCTCGATGGGCGAGCCGGAGGAGAAGTGGGCGGAGCGGATCAAGCTGCTCAAGCCCTACCGGATCGACATGGATGTGTTGACGCTCACCGGCGTCGCATCGGTGAAATGCCTACACTGCCTACCCGCATTCCACAATCGCGAGACGACGGTGGGCGAGCGGATCTATGAGAAGTTCGGCCTGGACGGGATGGAGATAACCGAGGACGTGTTCGAGTCGGAGCACTCCATCGTCTTCGACCAGGCCGAGAATCGGATGCACACGATCAAGGCCATCATGGTCGCGACATTGGGAGAGGTGCCCAAAGCTCGCCGATCCTCAAAGGGGGGCTAGGCTGGTGAGGTTCAGTCGCCGCTTGCGGGTACGACCGCGGTATCGACGGCCGGCTGCTTCCTGAACAGTTCTCCCCCAAGCCTGCTTCACCGCCGCGTAGAGCACCGGGATGAGTCGGAACCCGCGCGTCGTTCACCTTTCCTTTTGGGGTTCGGAGCGCAAGCGCCATCGCACCCGTCCGTCCGGGCAGAGCCTGCCACCGCTGCGGTGGGTCGATGAGTGCTTTGCTGAGAATTTCAACGCTAAGATGTCATCTTGAGGTTTCAGGGCAAGGTGGCCCGGCCCGAGCCCTGGCGTTGACAGGGCCTGTCATTTCATGTTTTCTAGCCTCTTCTGAGGATCACGGCCATCTGGATTCCCACTCCACGATCGGGAGGTAGCAGACATGGAGGAACAAGGCCGCATCGAGGGACAGCACGGGCTCGAAGAGATAGGCATCCGCAACGTCAACACGGTGTGGTGGAACCTGAACACACCGGCACTCTACGAGCACGCACTTCAGCGGCACGAGGCGCTGCTCGCCCATCTCGGGCCGCTCGTCGTGCGGACGGGGCAGTACACCGGTCGCTCGCCCAACGACAGGTACGTCGTCAAGGAACCGTCCAGCGAGGGAGTGGTCTGGTGGGGCCAAGTCAACCAGCCGATCGATGAGGAGCGTTACCGGGCTCTGCGTGCTCGGTTGACCGCCTACTTCCAGGGCAAGGACCTGTACGTCGAGGACTGCTACGTTGGCGCCGAGCCCGCCACCCGGATGCCGATCCGGGTTATCACCGAGACTGCGTGGCACAAGCTCTTCGCACGCAACATGTTTCTCCGCGAGCGCGACCCGGAGCGGCTCGCCGGGCACAAGCCCGAATTCAACATCATCCACGCACCGGGCTTCAACGCCGACCCCGAGCTCGACGGAACGCGATCGGAAGTCTTCGTTCTCGTCCACTTCGGCCGCAGGGAGACGATCATCGGTGGTACACAGTACGCCGGTGAGATCAAGAAGGCCATGTTCACGGTCATGAACTACTACCTCCCGCAGCAGGGTGTGCTGTCGATGCATTGCTCGGCGAACTACGGGAAGGACGAGAACGACGTGGCCATCTTCTTCGGACTCTCGGGCACGGGGAAGACGACTTTGTCGGCCGACCCACAGCGGACCCTGATCGGCGACGACGAGCACGGCTGGAGCGATGAGGGTGTCTTCAACTTCGAGGGTGGCTGCTACGCCAAGGTAATTCGCCTCGACCCGGATACTGAGCCCGAGATCTACGAGACGACCAGGAAGTTCGGGACGATACTGGAGAACGTGGCGATAGATACCCGCTCGCGGCGTGTCGACCTGGAGAGCGACGCGTTCACCGAGAACACGCGTGCGTCCTACCCGATCAGTCACATCCCCAATGCGACGCGGGCCGGCAGGGCGGGGCACCCTAAGAGGATCGTCATGCTCACCTGCGACGCGTTCGGCGTGCTTCCCCCGGTGGCGCGCCTGAGCAACCCTCAGGCCATGTATCACTTCCTATCGGGCTACACGGCCAAGGTTGCCGGCACCGAGCGCGGCGTGACCGAACCGCAGGCGACGTTTAGCGCCTGCTTCGGCGCTCCCTTCATGGCCCTGAAACCCAGCGTCTACGCGGATCTGTTAGGCAAGAAGATCGCCGAGCACGATGTCCAGGCCTGGCTGATCAACACTGGCTGGAGCGGTGGTCCCCACGGGGTCGGCGAGCGAATGAAGCTGCCCTACACTCGGGCGATTGTGCGGGCGGTGCTGAACGGCGATCTGGATGGGGTGCCGACGACGGAGGACCCGATTTTCGGCTTGCAGGTGCCGGAGACCTGTCCCGACGTGCCGACCGAGGTTCTGCGGCCGCGCTCGACCTGGCAGGACCCTGGGGCGTACGACGACCAGGCGCGAAAGCTGGCCGGCATGTTCGTGGAGAACTTCAAGCGGTTCGAGACCGACGTGCTGAAGGAAGTGAGGGCCGCCGGTCCGCGGGTTTGACCGGGCGGTCTACTGTGGCCGGTGATGTACCTGGCGCTCAGTTACGACCACCAAACCACCGAACGAGAGATGCTCGAATCACGTGAAGGACAAGTGCGACTGCCCGCTGAGCCGATCCATCGAATAACCGCTCCGCTCGAGCGCTTCATGCACGTCGAGGCGGCCAGCGGGATCGCGTTGCTGGCGGCGACGATCGCGGCGCTGATACTCGCGAACTCACCGCTTTCAGATTGGTTCCTTGGCATCTGGGAGACCGAGGTCGGTTTCCGGGCAGGCTCGTTCGAGATGGTTCACTCGTTGAAGCACTGGATCAACGACGGACTGATGGGGATCTTCTTCTTCGTTATCGGGCTGGAGGTGAAGCGCGAGCTGGTGATCGGCGAGCTGCGCGATCCGCGGCGCGCGGCCCTGCCTGTATTCGCCGCAATCGGCGGTATGGTCGTGCCGGCCGGCATCTACCTGGCTCTGCAGGCGGGCGAGCCGGGCGCGCGGGGCTGGGGGATCCCGATGGCGACGGACATTGCGTTCGTCGTCGGCTGTATGGCGGTGCTTGGCTCGCGGGTGCCCCATGGGCTGCGGGTGACGCTGCTGTCACTGGCTATCGCCGACGACATCGGCGCGATCCTGGTGATCGCTATCGGCTATACCGAGTCTCTCAATCTCACGGCACTCATCCTGGGTCTCTTGGGGCTCTTCGTCGTCTTCCTGTTGGCGCGCGTCGGCGTTCGCAGTTTCCTGGTCTACACAATCGTTGGGACTTTGGTCTGGATCGCGTTTCACGAGTCGGGTGTCCATGCCACCATCGCGGGTGTGGCGCTCGGTCTCCTCACCCCGACCAGGGCGTACATCAGCGAGGGACTGTTCGGCGAAATACTCAATCGGGCTAGCGAGGTCTTCCACGGCGGTGATTTTGAGTCGCAGGGAGACCGCGGCGCCAAGCTGCTGCGCTTCCGGCAGGTGGCGCGCGAGACGATTCCGCCGGTAGAGTACTTGGAGACGGTACTCCATCCTTGGGTGGGCTTCATGATCATGCCGCTCTTCGCGCTCGCCAACGCCGGTGTGCCGTTCAAGCTTGCGGACTTCGCCGACCCGGTAGCACAGGCGGTGGCGGCGGGTCTCGTCATCGGGAAGCCGCTGGGGATAGTCGTTCTGAGCTTCATCGCCGTCCGGGTCGGCCTGGCGCGACTGCCGGAAGGGGTCGGTTGGGGTGTGCTCACGGGCGGCGGCTTTCTAGCGGGTATCGGCTTCACGATGGCGCTGTTCATCGCGGGGCTTGCTCTGGAAGGCGAGATGCTCGATGCTGCCAAGGTCGGTGTGCTCGGTGCCTCGGCAGTGGCCGCGGTGATCGGGATGTCGATACTCAACTACATGCTTCCGAAACGATAACGCGCTCAGCGTGCACGGGGAGAATCCCATGAGAACGATATTGGCGGGGTTTGCGGTGCTGCTCGCAGTCGCCTGCGCCGGCCCCGGGGTCCGGGAAGAGGTACAGCCTCTCGTCGATGCGGTCTGGCTGGAAGGCAACCTCGATGCTGTTGTCGTACTCGACATCCGCGCCAACCGCCCCGACGGGAGCCCCTATGAGGTCAGCCACGTACCGGGCGCCGTCCATTCGCCGTACACACAGGATCCCTGGCGCGTCACCCGTGACGGCGTGCCGGCCATGCTTCCTCTCAACGTTGACCTGGTGGACCTGATCGGCGGGCTTGGAATCTCGAACGACGATCATGTTGTGGTCGTGGCGGAGGGTCAGTCGGCGGGGGACCTGGGCTCGTCCACGCGGGTCTACTGGGGGTTCAAAGTAGTGGGGCACGAACGGGTCTCGATACTGAACGGTGGTTTCACGGCATGGGCAAATGCCGGGTACCCAACCGAGGCAGGCCGCAACGAGCCGACGCGTACGACTTACACTGCGAACTATCAACGGCAGCTCGTAGCCACCACGCGAGACGTCGTCGCTGCGCTCGAGAGCGGCACGCCGCTCATCGACGCACGCTCCGAGCCCTACTACCGGGGGGAACGAAAGTATGCCATGGCGGCCCGCTACGGCACGATCAGCGGCGCGAAGAACGTTCCGGGTCCGGTGCTGACAGTCGGTAGCGGAGGGATGTTCGCCGAGTCGGAGACGGTCGCAACTCTGTGGGCCGAGGCCGGGTTGCCCACCGAGGGTGAGCAGATCGCATTCTGCAACATCGGTCATTTCGCATCGCTCGCCTGGTTCGCTGCCTATGAGCTGGTCGGTAATAAAGAGGCGAGGCTCTACGATGCCTCTCTCGTGCAGTGGTCGGCTTACCCCGACCTCCCGATGGACAACACCGACAACCCGAACCGCCAGTAGCTGCATTGGGTGCCGCAGGCACCGGAGGGGAGGGCCGATCGTGGCAGACGAGCGGGGAACCTCGAAGAGTGGAGACCCGATCCTGCGCCACGCTCAGCACGAGCGACCTTTCTCGGTCGCGACCGGGGACCCCAGGACGGTGGAGCGGATAGGCCATCATGTGGAACGCTTCGCCGGCCCGTTCGATGTGCTCCACGAGGTCATCTCCGATCTCGTCCATCTCGACATCTTCCACGCGGCTCCCAACGCAGACAGGAACTATCACACGCTCGTCACCTGCGGGATGAGCGACCGGCGCATGGCGGTGCCCTGGCGGTTCCGCGCGCTGCGCTATGCCGAGTTGATGCTCTGCCTGCCGGCGGATTGGCCGCTGTCCTGGGAGGACCTGGAGGACGAGCGTTACTACTGGCCGATCCGTCTACTCAAGAGTCTGGGCAGGATGCCGCACGAATACGAGACCTGGCTCGGACCGGGCCATACGGTGGGCAACGGCGAACCGCCGGTGCCGTACGCGGATGGCATCGCGCTGTGCGGCATCGTGCTGACGAACCCGCGGCTGTTCCCGGGGGATTTCTGGGATGTGCGGGTCAAGTGGCGAAAGACTGTGAACGTCTATGCGGTGCTGCCGCTGCGCGCGGACGAGCTCGACTTCAAGCTGGACCACGGATTCGAAGCGTTGGAGAAGCTTCTCGAGGGCGCAGGAGTCAACGAGCTACTGCGCCCCGATCGACCGAGCGTGGTAGCCTGAAAAGTAGGCGCGTAACCGGGCTCTTTCACACGACGTGCTGAGAGTACGGCCGGCGCGTATGTTATAGGCGCCGGGAAACCGCCGCGTCGGAGAAATCGCGAAACGGAGTGGCTGCCGCATGACACAGTCGAAGAAGGTGGAGACCGGAATGTCCTTTCGCTCTGCGATCGATCAGATCCTGACGGTTGTCGGTGTTATCGTCATAGTGGTGACGGTGACCCTGCTGACCGAGTCATGGACGCCGCTCTTCGTCGTCATGGTTGGCGCCCTGATGATCGGGGCCGGTGCCTGGCGGCTGGGCACTCGCCTGCTCCCCAATCGTCGCGTCTACCTGGGACTGCGCTCCGAGGTCGAGTACTTCATCAGGCTCGTGCGGCGGCTCAACTTGCACGCGCTGGAAGAGCAGAGCGAGAAGGTCGAGAACCTCAGGGTCGAAATGAAGGAGTCGGTCGACCGGATGGTGTCGCTAGCCGGGCGGTCGGGCGACCCGACCGGGATTACCTAGAGGCCTGATCGCGCCGCCGCATCCCTCACGGCTTCATAGACTGCATCGGCGGGCTCGAGGGCCCGCCAGCCGAGCACGCCGAGCGAATCGTCCACGTAGTCGACGCTGCGCATGCCGGTCAGAACGACCGTGACGCCCGGTGTGCTCGCCACCGTCCACAACGCTTTCCTCGACAGGCTCTCCGACCTTTTGTCCTCCGGGAGTAGCGGGTCGATGGCAGCGCTCAACGCGGCATTGCGGACCCGCGACCGCTCGGCCGCCTGGCGACGCAGTTCCCGGATCAGTTCGTCGAGCTCCGGCAGGTACACGTCTCGCCAGTCCGACCAGCGGCCGACCGCTTCTCCGTTGAGCCCCCGGTCGAGTGCGGCTGTGACGGCTTGCACAGTGTACAAGATTTGGGTCTCGACCTCCGACCAGTGGGCCAGCCCGACGAGCGCGCGTTGCATTTGTCCCAGTCGCTCGGCCATGCGGAAGTACTCGCCGGGATCGAGGGAGTCGGGGGCGGCCTTCAAGTGGGGCGCGATCTCGGCGCGGAACGCTACCTCGAGATCGGCGACCCGGGCCAACTGCTCCTCGAAGTCGATCTCGGTATCCTCGGTCTCGACCTCGGCGAGGCGGATGAGCGCTCCACCGACAAAGGCGTTGAGCGGTCTGTTGGCCAGCACCGCAATCCCGTCCACCCGCGCAGTCTCGAGGATGGTCCGATCCGTGTCCCCGCCTTCCTGATGCTCGAAGGCCGCGGCGGTCTCGAGGAGGTTGAGGGGGACCTGCAGCACGCGGAAATGATGCTCGGCGCCGGCCGCCGCGCGCGCGGCGGCGAGCACGCGGGTGAGGGAAATGGCGTCGTTGTCATCGGCGGGCGCGGCAGCCGTGTTGGTCGAGACGCCGTAGCCGGCCAGGCGTCCGGCGGCGACCTGGTTCTCGAGGTAGGCGAAAGCCTCCTTCAGGCGACGGTAGAACTCGTCGCGGGACGTCTCGAGCGGTTCGCCCCGGCGCGCAGCGTCGGACAGGAAGTACTCGGGGTTGTGGAGCAGGCAGAAGTCGAGGGTCTCCAGTTCGAGCCGGTCGAGCGAGCGCCGCAGCTGGTCCTCGAGGAACTCGGGATGCATGCAGTGCCAGAGCCCGTCCTCGTACTTCACCATCTCCGGGAAGGGGGCTCCGTGCTCTTCGCGTTCCAGCGCCTGCTCGTAGCAGGAGCCCTGCACGGGGCCGATCTTCGAGACGACGATGACTCCTTCACGTTCGAGCTCGCCGTTGTCGATCAGTTCGCGAACTGTGCTGCCCACCAGCCGCTCACTCGCGCCGTCGATGTAGTTTGTCGCCGTATCGATGAGGTTGACGCCGGAGCGCAGCGCTCTCTTGAGCGCCTCGCGATGCCCGGGCGAACGGTCGTGGGTGCGATAGCTTCCGAAGCCCAGGCGGCCGGTTCTTAGTCCCGTCGTCCCGAGCTCGGTGGAGCCGGTCTCGGCGATGCCGGCTGCGTAGCGGGCGGTTCCCTCCGGGGTGGCTTGGCCGGGAAGATGGATCGCGATCGTCGTCGGCGGTCGCTCGCCGTTGGGCGGCGCCTCGAGTTCAGCGGCGACGGCCGCCGGGTCGGTGATCGGTGCCCGGCAGGCGAAATCGCGGCACACGTAAAGCGCCGCCTTACCGAGGACGAGCTGCTTGCCGCGCAGGAGGGGCAATTCGGCCGCGCCGTCGTCGACGCCCGGGTCGTAGACCGCAGCTATGCGGTTGGGCAGGTAGTGCTCCGCGACCGCGCGCTGCAGCGCTCCCAGGTCGGCCGCTCCCTTCTTCCCCACGAAAGCGATTTCCACCGGCCCTTCCAGCAGCAGGTCGACGGTGCGGAGGGTGGTGGCGAACGCGCGGGGGAAGCGTGAGACCAGGGGGCCGAAAGCCTTGATCGCACCGGCCGCCGCGTGTCGGAGCTCGGGACGGTCGAGATGGTACGACAGACGTGCCAACGCGTTGGCTGCGACGGCGTTGCCCGACGGCGTCGCTCCATCGGCGCCGTCCCGGTAGCGCATAATGAGCTTCTCGTGATCGCTCGCCGTGTTGAAGAAAGAGCCCGTTTCCTCGTCGAGGAAATCGGCCATCATCCGGTCCGCCAGCCGTTCCGCCTCGCGCAGCCAAGCGAGTGAGCCGCCCGCCTCATACAGATCGATGAGCGCTTCGCTCAGGTAGGCGTAGTCTTCCAGAACCGCGCTCAGGTGGGCCACCCCCTCACGGTAGGTGCGGTAGAGCCCCCCGTCCTCGCGTGACAGCTTCTCCAGGATGAAGCCGGCGGCCCGCTCCGCCGCTTCCAGGTAGCGAGGCTCACCGAGCACCCGGTGGCCCTCGGCGAGCGCCCCGATCATCAGGCCGTTCCAGGCCGTGATGATCTTGTCGTCGAGACCCGGCTTCGCACGTCGCTGCCGCGCCGCATAGACTTTCTTCCGCGCGGCCTCCAGAGAACGCTCGAGCTCCTCGGACGCGACGCCGAGCCGCTCCGCCACAGCTTCGAGCGGACGCGGCGTGTTCGGGATGCTCACGCCCTCCCAGTTGCCCACCGGCGATATGTCGTAGTAGGCGTTGAAGTGGCGCGCCTCCTCCTCGTCGAGCACTTCGGAGATCTGCTCGGGCGTCCAGACGAAGAACTTCCCCTCTTCACCTTCCGAGTCCGCGTCGGTGGACGAGAAGATTCCGCTTTCCGGGGCCACCATCTCGCGCAGGATGTAGTCGAGCGTCTCCGTCGTGACGCGGTGGAAGAACTCGTCGCCGGTGACCTGGTAGGCCTCGAGGTATGCCTTTACCAACAGCGCGTTGTCGTAGAGCATCTTCTCGAAGTGGGGCACCAGCCAGCGGCGATCGGTGGAATAGCGCGCGAAACCGCCACCCACGTGGTCGTACATACCGCCCCGTGCCATCGCTTCCAGCGTACCCCGGGCCATCGCCAGTGCGTGCGGATCTCCGAAACGGCGATGGAGTCGCAGTAGCAGCGAGATTCCCACTGCCGGCGGAAACTTAGGGGCCGTGCCGAAGCCGCCGTAGCCGGCGTCGAACTCCTGGCTGTACTGTCCCAGCGCCTGTTTCAGTTCCGCTTCACCCACCGACATCGGCGGTCCCAAGCTCTGGTGCTGGCGTAACGTCTCGGCAAAGTCGCCTGCTCGCTGGCGCAGGCTCTCACGGTCCTCGTGCCAGGCGCGCGACACCTGCACGAGCACGGTCGAGAAGCCGGGCCGCCCATGCATGTCGTGGGGAGGGAAGTAGGTGCCGGCAAACACCGGTTCCAGCTCCGGCGTCAGAAAGACCGTCATCGGCCAGCCCCCCTGGCCGCGGTTCATCGCTACCGTGGCGGCCATGTAGATCTCGTCGAGATCGGGCCGCTCCTCGCGGTCGACTTTGACGTTCACGAAGCTGTCGTTCATCAGGATGAGCTTGTCCTCCGTGCGTGCTCGCTCCAGCGCCTCATCGCCCCACGGATACCAGTCCACCGGGTTATGGGCGTGCTGCAGTAGATAAGGACTGGTCTCGCCGATCAGTCGGTTCGTGTGCTTGTCCGATTCTCTTCTATCACCCATTCCATTCCCTCACCATCGCTCTCGTACTCGTACCCTTACTCGTAATCGCGAGGTCGCTCAGTCCCGGTTCCATGATGTGATGGGAAAATACACCGGGGCGCGCCTTCCGCGAAGCGCGCCCCGGCGATCGGCTAGGGTTGGTACACTAGCGCTGGTTGGCTGTCCGGTTCTCGTACCCCGGCCGCTGCCCTCGGACCGGCGGGTTCTCCTCCAGCAA